>NZ_JAATEP010000140.1:0-1489 GCF_012034275.1 Nonomuraea composti
TGGATCAACGGGGCTCTCGCGGACGGCGACCCCGCCCGTACCGCGGAGCTGTTCGACCCGGCCACCGGCGAGGTGAGCGGGCACGTCGCGCTGGCGTCGGCGGCCGACGTGGACGCGGCCGTCGCCGCCGCGTCCGCCGCCTTCCCGGCCTGGCGGGACGCGTCGCTGACCAAGCGGGCCGGCGTGCTGTTCCGCTTCCGCGAGCTCATGTACGCCCACCGCGACGAGCTGGCCGCGCTGATCTCGGCCGAGCACGGCAAGGTGCACTCCGACGCGCTCGGCGAGGTGGCGCGCGGGCTGGAGGTGGTGGAGTTCGCCTGCGGGATCCCGCACCTGCTCAAGGGCGGCTTCTCCGAGGGTGTCTCGACGCGGGTGGACTCCTACTCGATCCGGCAGCCGCTGGGCGTGGTGGCCGGGATCACGCCGTTCAACTTCCCGGCGATGGTGCCGATGTGGATGTTCCCGGTGGCGATCGCGTGCGGGAACACCTTCGTGCTCAAGCCGTCGGAGCGGGACCCGTCGGCGTCGCTGCTGATGGCCCGGCTGTGGCAGCAGGCGGGGCTGCCGGACGGTGTCTTCACCGTGGTGCAGGGCGACAAGGTGAGCGTGGACCGGCTGCTGGAGCACCCGGACGTGCGCGCGGTCTCGTTCGTCGGCTCCACGCCCATCGCCCGGTACGTGTACGCGACCGGCACCGCGCACGGCAAGCGGGTGCAGGCGCTGGGCGGGGCCAAGAACCACATGCTGGTGCTGCCGGACGCGGACCTGGACCTGGTGGCGGACTCGGCGGTGTCGGCCGGGTTCGGCTCGGCCGGGGAGCGGTGCATGGCGATCTCCGTGGTGCTGGCCGTGGACCCGATCGGTGACGAGCTCGTCGCCAAGATCGTCGAGCGGGTCGCGAAGCTGACCGTGGGCCCGGGCGACGACCCGCGCTCGGAGATGGGGCCGCTGGTCACGGCCGCGCACCGGGACAAGGTGGCCTCCTACCTGGACCTCGGCGTGGAAGAGGGCGCCAAGCTGGTCGTGGACGGCCGGGAGGCGCCGGTGCTGGGCGGCGGCAAGGCCGCCGAGACGCCCGGCTTCTGGCTCGGGCCGACCGTGCTCGACCACGTGCCGGTCGGGTCGCGCACCCACACGGAGGAGATCTTCGGCCCGGTGCTGTCGATCGTGCGGGTCCGCTCGTACGAGGAGGGCCTGGAGGTGATCAACGGCGGCGCGTACGGCAACGGCACCGCCGTGTTCACCAACGACGGCGGCGCGGCCCGGCGCTTCCAGAACGAGGTCGAGGTCGGCATGGTGGGCATCAACGTGCCGATCCCGGTGCCGATGGCGTTCTACAGCTTCGGCGGCTGGAAGTCCTCGCTGTTCGGCGACACGCACGTGCACGGCACCGAGGGCGTGCACTTCTACACCCGCGGCAAGGTCGTCACCTCCCGCTGGCTCGACCCCTCCCACGGCGGCGTGAACCTGGGCTTCCCCACGAACGGGT
>NZ_JAATEP010000141.1:0-1301 GCF_012034275.1 Nonomuraea composti
CTGGAGTTAGCCCGGTTTGGTGGACACCTGATCTCTGGGGAACCCTGGTTCCCGGAAGAAGGAGTCTGCTGTGCCGAACAACTATCCGCCGGAGTTTCGCCGGCAGATGGTGGAACTGGTGCGCGCGGGACGGACACCGGAAGAGCTGGCCAAGGAGTTCCAGCCCTCCGCGCAGTCGATCCGTACCTGGGTGCGCCAGGCCGACCTCGATGACGGCCGCCGCCAAGACGGCCTGACCAGCGCGGAGAAGGACGAGCTGGCCCGGCTGCGCCGCGAGAACAAGATTCTCCGCGAGGAGAAGGAGATCTTGCGCAAGGCCGCGGCTTTCTTCGCGCGGGAGACGGATCTGCCGAGATGAAGTTCCGGCTGATCCATGCGGAGAAGGACCACCACGAGGTCTCCCTGCTGGCCCGGGTGCTGGGTGTGTCGCGCCAGGGCTACTACGCCTGGGCCGCCCGCCTGCGGCGTGGCCCATCGGCACGGGCCCGCCGTGACGCCGAGCTGACAGAGAAGATTCAGCGGCATCACCAGGCCTCCGACGAAATCTACGGAGCGCCGCGTATCCACGCCGATCTGCGCGAGCTCGACGGGGAGCGGGTGGGCCGCAAGCGGGTGGCCCGGCTGATGCGCGCCGCCGGGCTGGCCGGGGTGAGCCGGCGCAGGGGCTGTCGCACCACCATCACCGACCGGCGCGCCGCTTCCGCTTCCGACCTGGTCAGACGCCAGTTCGTGTCGGCTGAGCCGAACCGCATCTGGACCGCCGACATCACGTACGTGCCGACCTGGCAGGGCTTCGTCTACCTGGCGGTGGTGCTGGACGTCTTCTCCCGCCGGATCGTCGGCTGGGCGATGGCCGACCATATGCGCACCGAACTGGTGACCGACGCGCTGGCGATGGCGATCCACCAGCGCCGCCCCGAGGCGGGGGTGATTCATCACAGCGATAAGGGCAGTCAATACACCTCCGTTGCCTTCGGCCAGCGGTGTGAGCAGGCCGGCGTCCTACCGTCGACGGGCCGAACCGGGACCTGCTTCGACAATGCGATCACCGAGAGCTTCTTCGCCTCGCTGGAATGCGAGCTGATTGACCGGCGCACCTTCCACACCAGGCCAGAAGCCGAGCGGGCCCTGTTCAGTTACATCGAGGGGTTCTACAACCCGCGTCGCCGCCACTTCGCCAACGGCCAGCTCAGCCCGGCCGAATACGAACGCCGCCACGCGCTCAAGAACGCCCAAGACCTCGACTATGCTGCCGCGTAGTCGCAAGCCCTGATGTGTCTATCGAACCGGGGCAACTCCAG
>NZ_JAATEP010000142.1:0-1296 GCF_012034275.1 Nonomuraea composti
GAGAGCTGGACGGAGTCCTCATTACGGGCCAGGAGGGCCAACGGCCACTCCACAGCCAGGACGGTCAGCTCCGGCCAGTCCTCGAGGTCCTCGGGCTGGATGAAGTTGTCCATGACATGGGCGATGTTGATGCTGTCGTCGAGCAGCTTGAGCCCCATCTCATCGCACCAGTCGACCCAGTGCTTGAGCGACTCGGCGGTTCGGCGGCTCCAGATCCGGCCCTTGAGCGAGGCTCCGACGCTGGTGCGGACGCCAGCGGCGAACCCTGTCGCGAAGATATTGGTCTGAGCCTTGGTGTGTTTCTCGGCATCGGCGAAGCCCTCCGCGACGTCGGCTCCGACGTGCATGGAGAAGCGCCGGTTACGGTTCCTGACGTCCAGGACGCCGACGTTCGTGGGCACGAGCCGGTCAATGCCGCCCATGACGCGGTAGATCCGCTTGCCGGTGATGCGGTCCGCGGTCTGCCCGCACACGGCCGTGGCCAGGTCCTCGTGGAGGCTGTCGTTGTTGGTGCTGTTGATGTACAGCAGGCCGTGGGCCTCGTCCCAATACATGACGTAAAGGTGGTGGACGACTTCCTCCACAGCGGGAAGCTGGCCCCACTGGACGGGAGCCTGCTCCTGGGTCACGAACCAGAGCACCCGATCTCGTCTGTTGACGGCGATGGGGTAGGTGAGCAGATTCTCCTCGGGGAAGACCTGGTAGACGTTCGTCGGGGTCCAGTCCTGGCAGCCAGTCCTGTACGCCACCGCGCTCATCTTCGGCAGCACCGACTTGATGGACACCTCTTCCGGCCCGGAGCCGAAGGCGGCCTCGAAGTCGCTGACGTCCTCCTGTTCGCCGACGGCCTGCTGGGACAGGTCGCGGACGATGAGATTCCAATCGGCATCCTCTGCATAAAGCTGACGAAGCTGCTCGTCGAACGGTGCGTCGGATCGCGAGGACACCACGGTCGCGTTGCCCACCGTCGCTGAGGACACGCGGGCGAAACGGCCGATGAACTGCAGCGTGATGCCGAGGCTTTTGTGCGTGTCGTGGAGTGCCGCCACCTTGAGCTGCGGCAGGTCGAAACCCTCCCCCAGCATCCCCACGCAGATGATCAAACGGGAGTGGCGTTGATCGAGCGCGTCGAGGGCGGCCTTGGCCTTTCTGCCACTGAGCTTGCTGTGGATGACCATGGGGTTGAGGTCCGGCGCGAGCTCTTCGTACAGGTTCAGCAGCTCGTTGGCCCGATTGATCGAGCTGGTCCGCGCCATGAGGAGGTGATCGCGGCCGTTGTCGAGGTCGGTGCGTAGG
>NZ_JAATEP010000143.1:0-1224 GCF_012034275.1 Nonomuraea composti
GGGGGTCAGGCTGCCGGTGCGAGGGGCCGGCCGCCCCAGCGGATGCCCTTCTCGCTGCGGATCCGGGCGCGTTCGCGGCGTTGAGCGGCCAGAACGTCAGGATGGCGGGCGTTGGCGTTGCGCCAGCGCAGATAGGCGTGCAGGGCCCGGGTTTGGACGGTGTGGTTCGGGTGGTCGGAGTTGGCCAGGGTGAACTGGCGCAGCGGTCCGAAGTGGGCCTCGATCGGGTTGGCCCAGGAGGCGTAGGTCGGCGTGAACAGCAGCCTGACCTTGTGTTTCTTGGCCCAGGTGCGGATGCGCCAGTTCTTGTGCGCTGACAGGTTGTCCAGGATCACGTAGATCGGTGCGCCGTCCGGCCGGGCGGCCCGGATCGATTTCAGGGCGGCCCAGGTGTAGTCGATGCCCTTGCGCGCCCGGTTGACGCCCCACAGCAGGTCGTCGCCGACGGAGTAGCAGCCGTGGAAGTACCGTACGCCCTGGGTGCGGCGGTAGGTGGCCGGCAACCGGTCCGGCTCACCGGCGGGTGACCAGCCCGTCCCGGCGGTGGGACGGATGCCGAGCGGGCCGAACTCGTCGAAGGCGAAGGTGCGCTCGGGGCGGTGGGTGAGGGCGTACTCGATCTCCTCCAGCTTGGCGTCGAAGTCCGTATCGGGCGAGTCCTTCCAGGTCTTGGTGCGCTGGAAGGTGATCCCGCGCCGATGCAGCAGGGTGCGTAACGCCTCCCGGCCCAGGGTGATGGCCCGGCCGGGCAGGCGGCGCAGATAGTGCACAAGCTTGCGGATGGACCAGCGGGTGAACGGCTGGCCGAGCTTGGTCGGGCGGGTGGTGGCCGTCGCCGCGATGAACTCTTCGTCGTCAGGACTCATCAGGCGGGGACGGCCTCCCGCCCACTGAGGGTCCAGGCAGGCCAGCCCGATCTCGTTGAACCGGTGGATGACGTCCCGCACGGTGTCCTCGTCGGCCTGCACCAGGCGCGCGATCACCGGGACGGTGTTGCCGCCCGCCGAGGCCAGCAGGATCATCGCCCGCCGGTAACGCACCGTGCTCATCGTGCCGCGCCGTACGATGCGCTGCAGCTTCTGCCCCTCTTGGTCCGAGAGCCTGCGGACCTTGACCGGTTGCGTCACCGGGCCTCCCGACTGCTGAACGAACGTGATCAGCTCATCCAACCGGCAACACCGTCCTACGCGCCAACCCGGTGATCGTTTCTGGTCACAGCACTAG
>NZ_JAATEP010000144.1:0-1223 GCF_012034275.1 Nonomuraea composti
GGGTAGGGAAGCAGGCCGGCGTTGATCTGCTCCCAGCGGGTGCGGAGCTGGTCGAGGATGTCGGGGTGGTGTTTGGCCAGGTTGGCTTGTTCGCGGGGGTCGGCCGGCACGTCGTGCAGCTTTTCGACGTTGTTGGCGCGCAGGTACTTCCAGCGGCCGCTGCGCAGCGCGCCGGCCTGGCTGGTGCGCCAGAACAGGGCGTTGTCCGGCGCCTGGGCTCCGTCGAGGAGGTAGGGCAGGAGAGTGTGCCCGTCCAGTGGGTGGCTGTCGGCGGGTCGCACGGCGGCGGCGTCCAGGATGGTCGCGGTCCAGTCTTGGGTGATGACGGGGACGTCGCTGACCTGGCGGCTGTCGAGGGCGGCGGGCCAGCGCACGATGGTGGGCACCCGGATGCCGCCCTCGTTGAGCTGGCCCTTGGAGCCGCTCAGCGGCCACTGGTAGGACCAGCGTTCGCCGCCGTTGTCGCTGGAGAAGATGACGAGGGTGTGGTCGCGTTGCCCGCTGTCGGCCAGGGCCTTCAGCACGCGGCCGATGCCCGTGTCCATGGCCTCGACCATTTTGCGGTAGGTGCCCAGGGAGCCGCCGTCGCCGTGCGTGAGCGCTCCCTGCTCCCCGGCCTGGAGGCGGGCGGTCAGGTCCTTGCTGACGTCCTGGTCGCCGGGCGCCTCCCAGGGCCAGTGCGGGGCGGTGAAGTTGAGGTTGAGCAGCCAGGGCCGCTCGCGATGCCCGGTGATGTACGCCGCCGCGTGCGCGGCCACGGTGTCGGTGTAGTACTCCAGTGATTCCGTCGGCACCTCGCCCTCGTACAGGTCCACCTTGCCACCGCCGCCGACCTTGGAGTAGTAGTCGATGGCGCCTCCGAGGTTGCCGAAGAAGGTCTCCCAGCCGGACTTGATCGGGCCGAACCAGGGCAGGAAGCCGCAGTGCCATTTGCCGAACATGGCGGTGTCGTAGCCGGCCTGCTTGAGCAGCGAGGCCAGCGTGGGATGCTCGGGAGGGATGCCGTCCTGCTCGGCGGGCTGGTTGATCGGCTCCTTCAAACCGCCGGGCAACCGGCCGGGATAGCGGCCGGTGTAGAGCGCGAACCGGGTGGGCGAGCACACCGCCGCCGCCGAGTAGCCATGGGTGAAGCGCACCCCGTCCGCGGCCAGCGCGTCCAGGTGCGGCGTGCGGATGTCCGGCGAGCCGTAGCAGCTCAGATCGGCCCATCCCAGGTCGTCGGC
>NZ_JAATEP010000145.1:0-1210 GCF_012034275.1 Nonomuraea composti
TGGCATGAACGCCACCAGCAGGTTCTTGCCCAGCGCCATCTCACCGTTGTCGGTGCAGGGGCCGTCGGCGATGACCTGGTTGACCTCGACGCGGTCGCCCTCGGCCACGATCGGCTTCTGGTTGAAGCTGGTGCCCTGGTTGGAGCGCTTGAACTTGGCCACCCGGTAGGTGGTGCGGGTGCCGTCGTCGTTCATGACCGTGATGTAGTCGGCGGAGACCTCCTCCACCACACCGGCCTTCTCCGCGCTGATGACGTCGCCGGCGTCGGTCGCGGCACGGTATTCCATGCCGGTGCCGACCAGCGGCGCCTCGCTCTTGAGCAGCGGCACCGACTGGCGCTGCATGTTGGAGCCCATGAGCGCGCGGTTGGCGTCGTCGTGCTCGAGGAAGGGGATCATCGCGGTGGCCACCGACACCATCTGGCGCGGCGACACGTCGATGTAGTCGACTTCCTCGGCACGGGCGAGCTCGGTCTCACCGCCCTTGGTGCGGACCAGGACGCGGGCCTCGGCGAACGAGCCGTCGGGGTTGAGCGCCGTGTTGGCCTGCGCCTTGACGTACCTGTCCTCCTCGTCGGCGGTCAGGTAGTCGATCTGGTCGGTCACCTTGCCGTCGACGACCTTGCGGTAGGGCGTCTCGACGAAGCCGAAGGCGTTGATCCGGCCGTAGGAGGCCAGCGAGCCGATCAGACCGATGTTGGGACCTTCAGGGGTCTCGATCGGGCACATCCGGCCATAGTGGGACGGGTGCACGTCTCGCACCTCGAAGCCGGCCCGCTCACGGGACAGACCACCGGGGCCCAGCGCGGACAGACGCCGCTTGTGCGTCAGGCCGGCCAGCGGGTTGGTCTGGTCCATGAACTGGGAGAGCTGGGAGGTGCCGAAGAACTCCTTGATCGACGCCACGACCGGGCGGATGTTGATCAGGGTCTGCGGCGTGATCGCCTCGACGTCCTGCGTGGTCATGCGCTCGCGCACGACGCGCTCCATACGGGCCAGGCCCAGGCGGACCTGGTTCTGGATGAGCTCGCCGACGCTGCGCAGGCGGCGGTTGCCGAAGTGGTCGATGTCGTCGATCTCGACGATGACCTCGCGGTCACCGGCGCCCGGCATCGACTCCTCGCCCGCGTGCAGGCGGACGATGTACTCGATGGTGGCGACGATGTCCTCTTCGGTGAGGGTGCCCTGGGTGATCTCCGCGTCGACGCCC
>NZ_JAATEP010000146.1:0-1192 GCF_012034275.1 Nonomuraea composti
CGGCATGAACGCCACCAGCAGGTTCTTGCCCAGCGCCATCTCACCGTTGTCGGTGCAGGGGCCGTCGGCGATGACCTGGTTGACCTCCACCCGGTCGCCCTCGGCCACGATCGGCTTCTGGTTGAAGCTGGTGCCCTGGTTGGAGCGCTTGAACTTGGCGACCCGGTAGGTGGTGCGGGTGCCGTCGTCGTTCATGACCGTGATGTAGTCGGCGGAGACCTCCTCCACCACACCGGCCTTCTCCGCGCTGATGACGTCACCCGTGTCGGTCGCGGCACGGTACTCCATGCCGGTGCCGACCAGCGGCGCCTCGCTCTTGAGCAGCGGCACCGACTGGCGCTGCATGTTCGCGCCCATCAGTGCCCGGTTGGCGTCGTCGTGCTCGAGGAAGGGGATCATCGCGGTGGCCACCGACACCATCTGGCGCGGCGACACGTCGATGTAGTCGACCTCGGCCGAGCGGACGTACTCGAACTCGCCGCCCTTGGTGCGGACCAGCACGCGCTGGTCGGCGAACACGCCGTCGGGTGTCAGCGGCGAGTTCGCCTGCGCGATGACGAACTGGTCCTCCTCGTCGGCCGTGAGGTAGTCGATCTGCTCGGTCACCCTGCCGTCGACGACCTTGCGGTAGGGGGTCTCGATGAAGCCGAAGGCGTTGAGACGGCCGTAACACGCGAGGTAGCCGATGAGGCCGATGTTCGGGCCTTCGGGGGTCTCGATCGGGCACATCCGTCCGTAGTGGGACGGGTGCACGTCACGCACCTCCATGCCGGCCCGCTCGCGGGACAGGCCGCCGGGGCCGAGGGCGTTGAGCCGCCGCTTGTTGGTCAGGCCGGCCAGCGGGTTGGTCTGGTCCATGAACTGCGAGAGCTGCGAGGTGCCGTAGAACTCCTTGATCGACGCCACGACCGGGCGGATGTTGATCAGGGTCTGTGGCGTGATCGCCTCGACGTCCTGGGTGGTCATGCGCTCGCGCACGACGCGCTCCATGCGGGACAGGCCCAGGCGGACCTGGTTCTGGATGAGCTCGCCGACGCTGCGCACCCGCCGGTTGCCGAAGTGGTCGATGTCGTCGACCTCCAGCGGCAGGCCCGTGGGCTCGTCGCCGGCGTGCAGCCGCACCAGGTACTCGATCATCGCGACGATGTCGTCCTCGGTCAGGACGGTGACGTTGATGTCGACGTCGAGGCCG
>NZ_JAATEP010000147.1:0-1118 GCF_012034275.1 Nonomuraea composti
TGTACTGACCACGGACGTTGGTGACAGCGATACGGGATTTGCGACTCGCCGTCGAGGATCTTGAAATGGGTGAGGACCTCCTGGCGTGGTGTGTAACGACCAAGAAACGCACCACCCGCCGGAGGTCCTCGTGCCCCACCGTAACGCGCCGCTGACCGAACTCGGACGACTTCGCCTGGCCCGCTGTGTCGTCGACGAAGGATGGCCGCTGCGCCGCGCCGCCGAACGCTTCCAGGTCTCCCACACCACCGCCCGGCGCTGGGCGGCCCGCTACCGCCAGCTCGGTGCCGCAGGCATGCGCGACCGCTCCAGCCGCCCGCACAGTAGCCCGGCCCGCACCGATGCGCGAACCGAGCGACGAATCGTCAAGATCCGCTTCACTCACCGGCTCGGCCCGGCACGGATCGCCGCCCGGCTCGGCCTGCGCGCCTCGACCGTGCACCGTGTCCTGGCCCGCTATGGCTGCCCGCTCCTGGCTCACCTGGATCGCGGCAGCGGCGCGCGCATCCGCCGCTACGAGCACGCCGCCCCCGGCGATCTGGTGCACGTGGACGTCAAGAAGCTCGGCAACATCCCCGACGGCGGCGGCTGGCGTGTGGTCGGCCGCCCCCAGGGCCGGCACAACCGCGCCGCCACCCCCAACCGGCCCCGCAACGCCTACCACAACCCGCTGCTGGGCTACGGCTACCTGCACACCGCCCTGGACGACCACTCCCGGCTGGCCTACACCGAGATCCTGCCCGATGAGACCAAGGACACCGCGGCCGCCTTCTGGCAGCGCGCCCAGGCCTACTTCACCGCCTGCGGCATCACCGTGCGCCGGGTACTGACCGACAACGGCAGCTGCTACCGCTCCCACCTGTGGCGCGACACCCTGCACGCAGCCGGCATCACGCCCAAGCGCACCCGCCCCTACCGGCCTCAAACCAACGGCAAGGTCGAACGCTTCCACCGCACCCTGGCCGACGAATGGGCCTACGCCCGCCCGTATGCCTCAGAAGCCGAACGCCGTGCCGCCTTGCCAGGCTGGCTGCACATGTACAACCATCACCGCGGACACACCGCCCTGGGAGGCCAACCACCCGCCAGCCGCGTCACCAACCTGTTGGGACAGAACA
>NZ_JAATEP010000148.1:0-1036 GCF_012034275.1 Nonomuraea composti
TCCGCGGCCCCGTTCTCGCCCCGGGGCTGCTTGCAGGTCTGGCCTGCGGGCAGGTAGTCCACCACCGACGTGATCCCGGCCTCGGCCAGCTCGGACTCCAGGCCCTCGGGGTCGACGAACGAGTTGATCTGCACCTCAACGGTGCCATCGGAGCCCTTGGAGACCGCATACGCCGCGCTGCCAGTCACGCCGGTCACCATCACCACGGCCGTGGCGGCCGCCGCGGCCCCCGCCACCACGGCGGACAGTCCCACGATGCGCCGGGTGCGTCGTACGGGTGTCACAGTTGTCATTCGATCTTCTGCCTTTCTCGTCGTGATCTCGTCCTTGAGTGCGCGCAGAAGGCGATCTTCGAAGCTGGTCATATCCGTCCTTCCTGGTACGCGGCCGATGGCGAGATGACGTTCTTGAGGGTGCGCCGGGCGCGGTGCAGTCTGACGCGTGCGGTCACGTGCCTGATGCCCAGAGCCTTGGCGGCCTCGGTGACGGTGAGCTGATCGATCGCGACGAGCTCCAGCACAGCGCGTTCGCTTTCGGGAAGGGCCTGCATGGCCTTCAAGGCGTTGCGCATCCGGCGCTCGGCGTCGATCCGCTCCTCCATCCTGGTGAGATCGTCGTCGTCCATCAGCCGGCGACCGGCGACGCGGCCGGCCGCCCGCGCCTCGATGGCCGCCTTGCGGTGCTGGGCGGATACGACGTTGCGCGCGATGCCGTAGAGCCAAGCGAGCTCGCTACCCCGGCCGGGCACGTAGGTGTGCGCCGAGTCCAGCACCGCCAGGAAGATGTCCGCCGTCAGGTCGGCGGCGAGGTGAGGATCACTCACCCGCCGGACCACGAAACGCATGACGGCATCGACGTGACGGCGATAGAAGGCCTCAAAGGCCACGGGGTCCTCGCAGAGACGCACAGGCCTCGCTCCCTTTCGTCGATCGCCCTTACACCTCTACTTGGATCGAGCGGCGAGAAGCGTTTCAGACCCCGTTCGACGACACCGCAGATCGACACCTGCACCGGCCACAGGCCCAGGCGCAACCAG
>NZ_JAATEP010000149.1:0-995 GCF_012034275.1 Nonomuraea composti
ATCCGCCCGCCCGGCCTGGCTACCGTGAGAAGCGAGGAGAAAGGGGAGCCCCATGGGTAACGTCGTCGACTACGTCTCCGTCGCCTCCCTCGACCGGTGGGACCAGCACCTCACCGAGGCCGAGCTGGACCGCCTGGAGGAGCTGACGGCCACGGCCGGGGATGAGGAGGGGTAGACCCGCCCGCCGGGCGCGCTGCCCGGTGGAGCGGGAGGTGCCGCTCGCCGAGGCCGGCCGGCGCTCGGTGGCGGCACTCGCGGCGCTGGGCCTGCGGGCGCGGCTCGTGGACGTGGGCGGCGGCCGTGATCCGGCCGCCTGGTGGTGCGGGCTGCTCGACGGGGCGGGCTCGGCGCCGGTCGCGTCCGGGATGGGCAAGGGCGCCCCCGACGAGGCCCGCCTCGGCGCGCTCTTCGAGGCCATCGAGCACCACCTGACCGGCCCCGCCTGCTTCGACGCGGATGCCGTGGAGCCCGCCCCTCCGGCCGCGCTCGCCGCCGGGCCGCTGCGCGCGGACGCCTGCGCCCCGCTGCTGGCCCCCATGCCCGGACGGCGGATGGCCTGCCGTCGATACCGCGCCCTCGACGGCGGGGGCGGCGCCCTCGTGCCGCTGTTCCTGGCCGCGCCCTGGTACCTGGAGGCCGGGGCCGCCCCGCTGCGCGAGCGGGCCGGCGACGACAGCGACTACACCCACCTCATGCGGTACAGCTGCAACAGCGGCTCGGCCGTCGGCGTCACCGCCGCCGAGGCGGTGCTGCACGCCCTCAACGAGGCGATCGAGCGCGACGCCCTGTCCTTGCTGCTGGTCCGAGCCTTCCTGCGCGGGCGCCCGTTCCGGCCCAGGCTCGTCGATCCGGGGACGCTGCCGGGGCCCGCCGCCAGGGCGTACGCGGTGGCGGCGGAGCTGACCGGGTCCCCGGTGCACCTGCTGGACATCACCACCGACCTCGGGGTGCCGAGCATGCTGGCGTACACGGCCCCCGCCTGCGGCCGCCCGCAC
>NZ_JAATEP010000015.1:0-216351 GCF_012034275.1 Nonomuraea composti
GGGGCCCGCGGGGGGGGGGGGGGGGGGGGTGAGCGGAAGCGCGAGGAAGGCTGCTGCGGTGAGAGCGAGAAGACGCTTCATGAAAAAGCATCGAAAATGCCCGAATGGGCGTTACGGCGGGTGCCCCCCCCCGAGAGGGGGCGCCCGCCGTAACGCGCACGAGAGGCCGCCTACCTCACTTCACGGAGCCGGCCATCATGCCCTGCACGAAGTACCGCTGGAAGGCGAAGAACAGGATTAGCGGGATGATCAGCGACATGAAGGCGCCCGACGAGAGGATGTCGGTGTTCGACCCGAACTGCCGCATCTGAGACTGCAGGTACTTGGTCATCGGCTGGTTGCCGGTGTCGGCGAAGACCAGCGCGATGAGCATGTCGTTCCACACCCACAGGAACTGGAAGATGCCCAGCGAGGCGATGGCGGGCTTGCCCAGCGGGAACACCACCGACACGAAGATCTTCCACTCCGGCGCCCCGTCCATGCGCGCGGCCTCCAGCAGCGAGGCCGGGATGCCGACGAAGAAGTTGCGCAGCAGGAAGATCGCGAACGGCAGGCCGAACGCCACGTGGAACAGCACCACGCCCGGGATGCTGCCGAAGATCCCCGTGGCGCCGTAGAACGAGGCGATGGGGATCAGCGCGATCTGGATGGGCACGATCAGCAGGCCGACGACCACGAGGAACGCGGTGTCGCGGCCGGGGAAGTCCATCCACGCGAACGCGTACGCCGCCATGGCCGCGATGCCGATCACCAGCACCGTGGTCGGCACCGTGATCAGGACCGTGTTCCAGAAGGACGCGGTGAACCCGCTGCCGAGCAGGTTCGCGTAGTTCTGGATGGTCAGCTCGGCCGGCTTGGTGAAGATCGTCCACCAGCCCTCGGCGCTGTTGACCTGGTTCGTCCGCAGCGAGACGACCAGCAGGCCCAGCGTCGGCACCAGCCAGAACAGGCCCAGCAGGATCATGATCACCTGGACGGCGCCACTGCCGATCCGGTCGACGATCCTGCTGACCAGACCTCTGCGCGGCGCTCCCGACTCCAGCCCGGACGGCTTCGCGGACGGCGCCGCCGCTGTCGCGGTCGTCATGACTCTCCCCTCCTGAACCGCCGGATGTTCATGATCATGAAGGGAAGGACCAGAACGAGCAGGAAGATCGCCAGCGCGCTGCCCAGTCCCTGGTTGTTCCCGCCGCCGAACGACACGCGCCACATCTCCAGCGCGACCACGTTCGCCTGCGGCTGCACCGAGGCCGGCGCGATGATGAACACCAGGTCGAACACCTTCAGCGTATTGATGATCATCGTCACGAAGACGACGAGCAGGACCGGCGACAGCAGCGGCACGGTGATCCTGCGGAACACCTGCCACTCCGTGGCGCCGTCGATGCGGGCCGCCTCCAGGGCGTCACGCGGGATCGCCGCGAGCCCAGCCGCCAGCAGCACCATGGCGAACCCGGCCCACACCCAGACGAACGCGCCGATGATGGCGGGGGTGATGAGCGTCGGGCCCAGCCACTGCAGGCCGCCGTACGACGCCTCGAAGTTCGACTTCGGCAGCCGTACGGTGTAGGAGCCCGGCGCCAGGCCCTCGAAGCGGAACGAGCCGTCCTCGGCCGTCGTCGCGGTGGCCGCCACCTGCCCGTTCTGCACCGCCTCGACGGTCATGCCGGGCAGGCCCTTCTCGGCGCCGTCCACGGCGCCGTTGCGGCCGCCGCCGCCCTGCGTGAAGTCGAACCAGACGACTCCCGACAGACCCTCGCCCGCGGGCGTCTTGGCGGTCTGCGCGTTGGACGGCATGACCTCCGGCTTGACGCCGACGATCGGGATCAGCACCGGCTGCCCGGCCTGGACCGGCTGCTTGGTGACGACCCCGCCGTCCTGGGCCGCGACCGGCGACTGGTCGCCCTCGCGCGGCCGGGCCGCCGGGTAGCCCTGGGAGGAGGAGAACGTGTCGGCCACGGTGGTGAGCACCGCGTTGGCCAGGCCCTTGTCCGGGCTCTGCTCGTAGACGAGGCGGAAGATGACGCCGGCCGCCATGAGCGAGACCGCCATCGGCATGAACACGATCAGCTTGAACGCCGTCGCCCACTTGATGCGCTCGGTCAGCACCGCGAAGATCAGGCCGAGCGTGGTGACGATGATCGGCGCGACGATGACCCAGATCAGGTTGTTGCGGATCGTGGTCAGCGTGCCCGGGTCGGTGAAGATCGAGATGTAGTTGCCGAGCCCCACGAACTCGGAGAAGTTCTGTGCTCCGAAGAGGCTGCGGACGAAGGAGTAGACGATCGGATAGACCACCCAGATCCCCAGCAGCAGGGCCGCGGGGAGGAGGAAGGCGATGGCGACCGCCGGCGAGGGGCCGAGGCGTTTTCTGGTGCGGGGGGTTTCAGCCGGTCCGGTGGAGGTGCCGCCCGCGGAGCTGGCCGCGGGCGGGTCCTGCCGGCCGTTCAACCGTTCGGTCACGGCCTTACCTCTTTACTTCCAGGCCTTCTTGGCCTCTGCTTCGAGCGCCTCCTGGGTGCCCTTGACGTCGCTCGGGTTGCGCAGGAAGTCCTGCAGCACCTTCCACTCGCCCTTGCCGTCGGTCGCGCCGAACGCGCTCGGGGCCAGGTCCGACATGTCGTAGCGGACGGCGTCGCCGGCGGAGACGATCGTCTGGCCGAGCTGCTTGGTCAGCTCGTCCGGGTAGTTGTCGGGCGAGACGTTCTTGTTCGGCGACAGGTAGCCGGGCAGCTTGGCCCAGACCTCGCCGCCCTCCTTGGAGGCCAGGAACTGCACCAGCGCCATCGCGCCGGGGGAGTCCTTCATGGCCACGGCCACGTCGCCGCCCAGCACGACCGGGGTGGTGTCACCGGCCTTCGGGAACGGGAAGTACTTGGCCTCCTCGCCGACCTTGGCGCCGGCGTTCACGGCCTCGACGGCCACGAAGTCGGCCTCGATCACCATGGCGGCCTTGTCGGTGCCGTAGACCTTGGTCACGCAGGTGGGGAAGTCGGTCTGCATGGTGCCGGAGGTGCCGTCGACCAGGTAGTCGGCCTTGCCGGCGATCTGCGCGATCTTCTCCAGGGCCGCGCCCACGGTCGGGTCGGTCCACGGGATCTCGTGCTTGGAGAGCTTGTCGTAGTTCTCCGGGCCCGCGGTGGACAGGTAGACGTTCTCGAACAGGTCGGTCAGCGTCCAGCCGGAGGCGCCGCAGAACGAGAACGGCGGGGTGCCGGAGTCGGCGACGGTCTGCGCGGCCTTGACCAGCTCGTCCCAGTTGGTGGGCGGCTGCACGCCCGCGTCCTCGAACGCCTGCGACCGGTACCAGACCAGCGACTTGTGCGCGGCCTTGACCAGCACGCCGTACACCTTGCCGTCGACGGAGCCGAGCTCCTTCCAGTACGGCGTGTAGTTGGTGTCGACCTCCTTGACCACCTCGGGGGTCAGCGGCTTGAGCGCGTTCTGCTCGACGTACTGCTGCACCAGGCCCGGCTGCGGCAGGATCGCGACGTCCGGCGGGTTCTTGCCCTGGATGCGCGGGCCGAGGTAGGCGCCGGTGTCCTCGCCGGTGGAGGCGTAGGTGACCTCCGCGCCGGTCTTCTCGGTGAAGGCCTTGAGCACCTGCTCGAAGTTCTTCTGCTCGGCGCCGGTCCACTTCGCGGCCACCTCGAGCTTGACGCCCTGGAGCGGCTTGGAGCCGCCGCCGCCGCTCGCCGACGCCGAGCCCGACGCCGTGGGCGCGGTCGTCGTCGGCGCGTTGCCGCAGGCGGCGACGGCTACCGCGAGCCCGGCCAGGATCGCTGCTGCTCTGCCTTTTCGCATGGCTGCCTCACTGGGTTCTGATGATCTCTTCGAGTTCGGACTTCATGGAGGCCGCGACGTCGTCAGCGGTCTCGGGGGAAGGGTTGCCGAGCGCCTTGGCGACCGAGCTGGCGATCACCAGGCTCAGCTGGTTGTAGTTCGCGCTCACCGGCCGCGGGCGGGCGGCGAGGATGCTCTCCTTGAGCACGGGCAGGTAGGGGAAGCGCTTGATGAGCTCGGGGTCGTCGTAGAGCTCGGTCCACACGGGCGGGAACGAGCCCTCGGTGAGGACCCGGCGCTCGTTCTCCAGGCTCGTGAAGTAGCGGATGAACTCCTGCGCGGTGTGCTGGTGCTTGGAGAAGGCGCTGATGGCCAGGTTGGCGCCGCCCAGCGTGCTGGAGCCGGGGCCGTCGAGGCCGGGCAGCCGGGTCACGCCCAGCTTGCCGCCCAGCTCGGCCCTGGCCGGCCCGTAGGCGTGCGGCCAGTTGCGGGCGAAGGCCAGCCTGCCCTCCTGGAAGGCCAGGCGCGTCTCCTCCTCCTTGTAGCTCAGCGACTCCTGCGGGATCCACCCCTCGCGCAGCCCCTGGAGCAGGAAGTCGAGTGCGATCCCGCCCTTGGCCGGGTCGAGGGTCACCTCGGTGCCGTCGCGGCTGAGGATCTCTCCGCCGGCCGACTGCACGGCCTCGGAGAAGTTGACCGTGAGCCCCTCGTAGGCCAGGAACTGCCCCGCATACCCTCCTATGTCGTGCTTTTTCGTGATTTCGCGTGATTGGTCGCGAAGTTCGGCCCACGTCCTGGGCGGCTTCTTGACCAGGTCTTTCCGGTAGTAGAGCAGCCCGGCGTTGCTCGTGTACGGAACGGCCCAGAGCTTGTCCTTGTAGACGGCCGTCTCCACGACGGGCGGCAGGAACCTGTCGAGCGGGAACAACCCGCGCTCCAGGGGGATGATCCAGCCGTTCTCCGCGAATTCGGCAGTCCACACCACGTCGAGCCCCAGCACGTCGTACCGGCTGCTCTGGGCCTGCAGGTTGGCCGCGATCTGCGCGCGTTGCTCGTCGGCGGCCTCGGGCAGCTCCAGCAGCGTCACCTTCTCGGCCGGGTGGGCCTGGTTCCAGCGATCCAGCAGGGGTTGCAGGTACGCCGTGGTGTCGCGTCCGGTGGCGAAGGTGATCGGGCCTGTTCCGCCCGTCCCCGTCTCGCCGCCGCCCTCGTCGCCCGCCGCCGAGCAGCCGGCCGCCAGGGTCACGGCCAGAAGCATCGGCAGCAGGCGGAACACCCTGTTTCCTCCGTGTTCAGGTCTTTTTACATACGTGTTAGGTAGATGCATTCATGTTATGCACAGCGGTAATCTGTAGGTCAACGGATTGCTCTGTAACGCGTACGTAACAGAGCGAGGAGGGAGAGCGGTGCGGCCTCACCTGCTGGCGCTCCTGGCGAAAGAGCCTGCCCACGGCTACGAGCTGAAACAGGCGCTCGAGCAGACCTTCGGCAGCGCTTATCCCTCGCCCAACATCGGGCAGATCTACGTGACGCTGGGGCGGCTGGAGAAGGACGGCCTCGTGCGGGCGGTCGACGTCGAGCAGTCCAACCGGCCCAACAAGAAGGTCTACTATCTGACCGCGAAGGGCCGCGAGTCGCTCGAAGCCTGGGTCGACGAGCCGACCGAGGGCCCGAGGGTGCGCGACGAGTTCTTCATGAAGCTCGTGCTCGCCCCGCTCACCGGCATCGCCGACCGGATGGCGCTGATCAGCCGGCAGCGCCGCCACTATCTTTCGCTCATGAGCGACCTGAACGACCTGCTCAGCAGCACCGCGCCGACCGATCGGGTGGCGATGCTGCTCATCGAAGGGGCCATGTTGCATCTGCAGGCAGATCTTGACTGGCTCGAACGCTGCCAGGAGGATCTGGCATGAGCCCGGTTGTGAAAACGGTCAATCTGGTCAAAATCTACCAGGATGGCGCGGTGCCCGTTCCCGCCGTGCGCGGGGTGGACCTCCAGGTCGAGCCGGGGGAGTTCGTGGCGATCATGGGCCCGTCGGGCTCGGGCAAGTCCACGCTCGTCCACATGCTGGGCGGCCTCGACGCGCGCACCAGCGGCGAGATCTGGCTCGACGGCAAGCGCGTCGACACGCTCTCCGAGAGCGCGTGGGCGCTGCTGCGGCGCAAGAAGATCGGCTTCGTCTTCCAGTTCTTCAACCTGGTCGCCAACATGACGGTGGGCGACAACGTCGAGCTGCCCGCCCTGCTGGCCGGCGCCTCGCCCAAGGTGGCCCGCGAGCGCCGCGAGAGCCTGCTGGCCGCTCTCAACCTGACCGACCGCGCCGACGCCGCGCCCGCCCAGCTCTCCGGCGGCGAGCAGCAGCGGGTCGCGCTGGCCAGGGCACTGGCCAACGAGCCCAGCCTGCTGCTGGCCGACGAGCCCACCGGCAACCTCGACAGCCGCAACACGCGCGACGTGCTGCGCCTGCTGAGCGAGGTGCACAAGCAGGGCCAGACCATCGTCATGGTCACCCACGACGCCCGCGTGGCGAGCCTGGCCGACCGGCTGGTGTCGCTGTTCGACGGGGAGATCGTGGACGACGGCCGCATCGCCCGCCGCCGCACGCGGACGGCCGGCGAGGTGATCGACCTCCGATGAGCACGCTCCTGGCCGGTGGCCGGTGGATCAGGGCCGACCTGCGGGCCAGGACCGGGCAGGCGGTGCTGACCGTGCTGGCCGTGGCCGGCATCGTGGCCGCGCTGATCACCGCCGCCACCCTCCTCGAGGACAGCACCAACCCGTGGCGCAGCCTGTCGGCCCAGACCGACGGCGCCCACGTCTGGATCTACACCAAGGACAGCCCCCAGGTGCCGCTGGGCGGCATCGACGGCGTGACGCAGACCGCCGGCCCCTACCGCTCCGCGCCCGTCACCGTGGCCCAGAACGGCAAGAAGGAGCCGGCCTCGCTGCGCGCCATGCCCGCCACTCCGCCGGCGGTGGCGCACCCGGTGGTGGCCGAGGGCCGGTGGCTCGACCCGTCGCAGCCCGACGGGGTGGTGGTCGAGCGCTCGTTCGCCCGCTCGCTGGGGCTGCGCATCGGCGCGCCGTTCACCATCATCACGATCAACGGCGAGCGCCACACGCTGTACGTGCGCGGCATCGCCGACTCCGCCGACCAGGGCTTCTACCCCGAGTGGACGCCGGGCCTGGCCTACGTGCTGCCCCTCATGCTCGACCGGGTCGAGCCCATGCTGGGCCGCAGCGAGTGGGTCACCGGGCTGCGCCTGGCCGACCCCGAGGCCTCGCAGGTCGTCTCGCAGCGCGCGGTCGTGCTGCTCGAAGACCGCCTGCAGCGCGTCTACACCTGGCGCGAGGTCAGGGCCGCCATGGAGCTGGACAACCGGCTGCTGGGCACGCTGCTCGCGCTGTTCGGCGTGGTCGGGCTGGTGGCCGCCGCGCTCGCGCTGGCCAACGCCGCCGGCGGCCGGGTGCTCGGCCAGCTCCGCGACCTGGCCACGCTCAAGTCCATGGGCTTCACCAGGGGCCAGCTCGCGCTGCTGCTCCTGGCCGAGCACGGCGCGCTCGGCCTGCTCGGCGTGGCCATCGGCACGCTCGCCGGCTGGGGCGTGATGGCGGCGATGCTCGGTGCCGCCTCCGTGGCGCCCGTGCCCGTGCTGGCCATCGTCGGGGGCACGGCCCTGGTGGTGCTGGCCGCCGTCGGCGTGCCCGCCTGGCGGGGCGGCCGCACGCCGCCGATCCCGGCCGCGCCCGCCGCGCCGCCCCGGGGCCACCTGTCCCGGCTGGCCCGCCTGGCCCTGCTCGTCCGCCTGCCGCCCGCCCTCGTCCTCGGCACCCGCGACGCCTTCACGCGGCGGGTCCCGGCGTTCCTGACGGCGTTCGGGCTGGCCGTGCCGATGATGATGATCACGATCGGGCTCGGCGTGTGGGCCACCCTCGACAACTTCCTGGCCCACCCCGAGCAGGTGGGCCAGCACGCGGCCCTGTACGTCAAGCCCGGCAAGGAGGAGCCGGCCGTCGCCGAGCGCCTGGCCTCGCAGGACAAGGACGTCGCCGAGGTCTACCCGGGCACCGACGTGAACGCGCTGGCGCCGGGCGAGGCCCGCTCGGTGCGGGTGCGCGCCATCGGCAGCTCCACGAGCCCCTACCCGTTCCCTGTGGCCGAGGGCCGCATGTACGCCCGCCAGGGCGAGGCGGTCGCCGGGCAGGGATTGCTCGACCTGCTCGGCCTCAAGATCGGCGACCGGGTGCGGCTCACCGTGGGCGGCACCCCGCTGATCGTCAGGATCGTCGGCCGCACCGTCGAGCCCGAGCAGGACGGCGAAGTGCTCTCGGTGGGGCTCGACAGCCTGGCCGCCAAGGACGCGGTGCCGCCGGAGTACTACGCGCTGGCGCTCAAGCCGGGCGCGGACCCGCAGGAGGTGCGCGGCCGGCTGCTGGCGAGCTCCCAGGAGGGCCTCGACGTGCAGGCCGCGGTCAACCCGGCCGACCGGCTGTCGGTCATCCGGGTGGTGATCGTGGCGCTGATCGCCGTGCTGGCCCTGATCGGCCTGGCCAACCTGCTCACCGCCAGCGCCCTGGGCCTGCGCGACCACGCCTTCGACCTGGCCGTGCTCAAGGCCATGGGGCTGACCCCGCGCCAGGTCATGGCCACGCTCGTGACCGGCACGGGGCTGCTCGTCGTGCTGGGCGTCGGCGTGGGCGCCGCGGCGGGGGTCTCGGTCGTCACCGGGCTCATCGACTGGCAGGGTCACACCAGCGGCGTCGGCGCGGGCATCGGCCGCGCGCCGTCGCCCCTGACGCTGGTGGTGGCGGTGCTGGTCGCCGTGGGCACGGCCCTCGCGGTCGCGCTCATCCCGGCGCGCCGCGCGGCCCGTGCCCAGGTGCCGGTCACCTCTCGCTGAAGTCGGCCTCGGGCTTCTTCAGCGCGAACCAGTAGAAGCCGTGCCCCGGCAGGGTGAGCAGGTAGGGCAGCTCCCCGATCGGCGGGAACGGCACGCCGCCCCTGGCCTCGACCGGCGTCATGCCCTCGAAGCGCCGCAGGTCCAGCTCCACCGGCTGCGGGAACTTCGACAGGTTGTTGACGCACAGCATGATGTCGTCGCCGTCCTCGCGCACGTACGTGAGCACGGACGGGTTCGACGACCACATCTCCGTGTAGGCGCCCACGCCGAACACCGGGTGCCGGCGGCGGATCTCCAGCATCTTGCGGGTGAAGTGCAGCAGCGACCCCTCGTGCCGCTGCTGGGCCTCCACGTTGACCGCCTGGTAGCCGTAGATCGGGTCCATGACCGCGGGCAGGTAGAGCCGGCCGGGGTCGGCCGAGGAGAACCCGGCGTTGCGGTCGGGGCTCCACTGCATCGGCGTGCGGACCGAGTCGCGGTCCTCCAGCCAGATGTTGTCGCCCATGCCGATCTCGTCGCCGTAGTAGATGATCGGCGAGCCCGGCAGCGACAGCAGCAGCGCGGTGAACAGCTCGATCCGGTCGCGGTCGTTGTCGAGCAGCGGGGCCAGGCGGCGGCGGATGCCCAGGTAGGCCCGCATGCGCGGGTCCTTGGCGTACTCCTTGTGCATGTAGTCGCGCTCTTCCTCGGTCACCGTCTCGAGCGTGAGCTCGTCGTGGTTACGCAGGAAGATGCCCCACTGCGCGTTCTCCGGCAGCTTGGGCGTGCGGGACATGATCTCGGAGATCGGCTCCCTGGTCTCCTTCTTGACCGCCATGTAGATGCGCGGCATGAGCGGGAAGTGGAAGGCCATGTGGCACTCGTCGCCGCCCGTGGTCGGGTCGCCGAAGTACTCCACCACGTCCTCGGGCCAGCCGTTGGCCTCGGCCAGCAGCACCCGGTCGGGGTAGAGGCGGTCGACCTCCGCGCGGATCTTCTTCAGGTACGCGTGCGTCTCGGGGAGCCCGGCGCACGCGGTGCCCTCACGCTCGAACAGGTACGGCACCGCGTCGAGGCGGAAGCCGTCGATGCCGAGGTCCAGCCAGAAGCGCAGCACCTCCAGCATGGCCTCCTGCACCGCCGGGTTGTCATAGTTCAGGTCCGGCTGGTGGTGGAAGAAGCGGTGCCAGTAGTACTGCTTGCGCACCGGGTCGTAGGTCCAGTTGGACTCCTCGGCGCCGATGAAGATGATCGGCGCGTCGGGGTAGCCGCCGGGATGGTCGGACCACACGTAGAAGTCGCCGTACGGCCCCTCGGGGTCGTGACGGGACGCCTGGAACCAGGGGTGCCGGTCACTGGTGTGGTTCATCACGAGGTCGGTGATGATCCGCAGGCCCTTCTCATGGGCCTTCTCGATCAGCGCCACGAAGTCCCCCAGGTCCCCGAAGTCAGGGAGGATCTTCATGTAGTCCGAGATGTCGTATCCGCCGTCGCGCAGCGGCGACTCGTACAAGGGCAGCAGCCACAGGCAGTCCACGCCCAGCCACTCGAGATAGCCCAGCTTCTCGATGAGGCCGCGCAGGTCGCCGGTGCCGTCCCCGTTGGAGTCCTTGAACCCCCGGACGAGAACCTCGTAGAACACCGCCCGCTTGTACCAGGCTGGGTCCTCCGAGACGAAGGCCTCGGAGATCGGCTCCGGCAATGGGGATGCGTTGATCATGATGTCGCTCACAGGAAGAGATGTGGGCAGGACGAAGTCACCGGTTGCCCCGGCGTTGTTATCTGGTGACCGCGCCGCGTGGAGTCGTCATCCCTGCGAACTCCACTGCCCTCGAACGGGACCGGATTTGTGATCTGGTGCCCGTTTGTGCGGCGCTTACGGGCCGAACACTACCAGCCCGTTGGCTTTCCGGAACCCGCTTCTGCTGTGCGACGTGTAATACCCGCGAGATCGGGATGTAATCGCCCTGTTACCCAGAGTTCACTAAAAAGGTGTGGCCAGGTCGGAGAGGTCGTTCTCGAAGTCGCTCAGCCACAGGCCCAACAGCACCAGACCGCGCACCCAGAATCGATCGTTCCAGCCGTTGAACCTGGTCAGCGCGTCGGGCCCGCCCGCCACCACCTCGTGCAGCTCATCCGACAGCAGGCTCGGCATCCGGTTGACCAAAACCTCCAGCATCCGGTGCGCATAGCCGCGCGCCGGAGCGGCCGTCGAGCGCAGCGGCACCCGCCTGAGCGGCTGCTTGATCACGTTCGTCGAGGGCAGAGCGGCCACCCGCGGATTGGCCGCGTACAGCACCTCGCGGTAGAAGCGGCCCTTGTCCTTGCGCGCCACGCCGACCGACAGCGCCGCGTCGAAGAAGTCGGGGTGGATGAACGGCGCCGCGAACGACGCCTCCGGGCCCACCAGGTTCACCGCCGAGCGCGCGATGCCCCGCACCGTCCTCGTGTGCAGCACCGACAGCGGCAGCTCCGCCCGGTGCCCGTGCAGCATCGAGGTCGCCGCCTCGAACTGCTCGCGCACCGTCTCCTCCATCCACTGCGCCGCCTTCTTCGACAGGAACGGCTGCGTCGGCTGCCCCAGCGACAGCGAGGCCAGCACGGCCGCCGACCGCTCCGCCTGCGTCGTGGCCTCCAGCGCAGCCCCGCTGACCATGAAGTTCTTCAGCAGCGGCCCGCCCGCCAGCCCGTCGACCAGGATCCGGCCCGCGCCGTGCACCTCCTTGGCGAAGGGCGCGTACCAGGCGTGGTGCGGCGTCAGGTACTCCAGCCGGCGCGCCACCTCCATCGCGTCGGCCGGATAGTCGGCGGCGTCCTGCGTGATCACCCGGTGCGGGATGCCCAGCTCCCGCGTGATCGCGCGGGCGAAGGCGATGTCGGTGTCGGTGCCGTCGTCGGGGCTCGTCGTCCACGACTCCACGTCGAACCCGGTCGCCACGGCCACGCTCGCCAGCAGCCGCGAGTCGTAGCCGCCGCTGACCGGCACCAGCAGGTCGCGCCCCGCGTACCCCTCGTAGACGCCGTGCAGCAGCTCCACGATCTCCTGAGGGCTGATCCACTTCTCGTACGGCTCCGTCCGCAGCCAGCGCGGCAGCCGCCGCTCGGTCGCCAGCCGGCCGTGCTCGAACGTCAGCGCGCTCGCCCCCGGCAGCCTCTTGACCTCCGTGTACGGCGTCGCCTCGCCCAGCGGGAACGTCACCTGGAGTATCGAGGCCCACGCCGACCAGTCGATCCGCACGGGCACGAGGCTGAGCAGCGGCTGGATCAGGGACGAGAAGTAGACCGCCTCGCCCAGCCGGACGTAGTAGACGTCCACCAGGCCCAGCGCGCCCGTGTGCAACGTCACCTTCCGCCCGTCGCCGATCAGCCCCGGAGTCTCGTACGTCTCCGCGACCGTGATCCACTCGTCCTCGGCCGCCTTCGGGCCGCGCTCGCCCCAGGCGAAGGCGTACGTGTCGCCCGCCCGGTGGTAGGGCGGCAGCGGCGTGGAGCTGAACAGGGCCGCGTCGCCCGACTGGAGGGCGGGCCGCACCTTGGGGCCCGCCGCCATCAGCTTGCCGAGGACGGCGGTGTCGATCCGGCCTAGAGCGCCGCAGACGTAGGGCCGCACGTTGAACTGCACCGGATCTCAATCCCTTCGAGACGCTTCTCGCCAAAGAGTATCCTTTGGCGGGCTAGGAGAGCGGAGGTCCGGATTTGTCTATCGAGCTGGAGAGCACGCGTCGGGCGTTGCGTGATGCGATCGCGCAGGCCGAGCGGGCCGCCGAGCTGGCCAGGCTGCTGGACGCCGCCCAGGCCGAGCTGGCCGCGGCGCAGGAGAGCGCCGAGGCGGCCAAGGCGCTGGCCGAGCAGCTCAGCGAGACCGAGCGGCTGCTCGCCGCCGAGCAGGCCACCTCCGACAAGCTGCGCAGGGAGCTGGCCGAGCAGCGCTTCCAGGCCGAGGTGGCGCAGTGGAAGCTCTCGTCGATGAAGGTCGCCCGCTGGAGCCGCCTCGGCGACGCCATCAAGAGCGGCAAGAGCAACCCGGTCCGCCTCGCCAGGGGCCTCAAGGGCGCCGCCAAGCCCGTCAAGCGCCCCACCGCCCCCAAGCGCAAGCCGATCGCCGGCACCGCCAAGCCCAAGGACGAGCGCCCGGGAGCCGCCTTCCAGGCCACCAGCAACACCAGGACGCTCAACGGCGCCTCGTTCAAGCTCAAGCCGTTCCGCGTGCCGACCGGCCCGAACACCCGCCCGCACCTGACGGCCGCCGTGATCGCCGACCCGCACGCCGAGGCGCTGCTGCGCTACGAGTGGCGGCAGACGACCGGCTTCACGCCCCGCGACTTCGCCCGGGTGCTGCCGCTGGAGGTGCCGCACCTGCTGGTCGTCGAGTCCGTCACGCAGGGCCCGTGGGCCGAGGAGATCACCGGCGAGCCGGGCGAGGGCCTCAAGGCGCTGCTGGCCTGGTGCGCCGAGCGCGGCATCCGCACCGTGTTCTGGCACACCAAGGGCGACGTGTCGGCGTACGCGGCCGCGGCCGACCTGTTCGAGCACCGCTTCACCGCCGACCTCACCGTGGCCTGGCCCCGGCTCCAGTTCGGCGTGCAGCCCCGCGTGCACAACCCGCTGCCGCTGGCGGGGGGCCGCATCGACCGGGTGCTCACGCTCGACCAGCTCCTGCCGGAGCACCTGTCGTACCCCGACGTCCTGACCTCCTATCGCTGGCCCGCCGCCGCCGACTGCCCGCCGGGCACCCCGCAGTGGCGGCTGGCCGAGATCGCCGCCTGCGGCACGCCGATCGGCACCGAGGCCGACGACCGGCGGGCGCACGTGGCGCTGCGGCGGGCGTACGCGATGGGCACGATGAGCGAGCGCATCGACGAGCTGCTCGATGCCATCGGCCTGCCCAGTGCCCGGCCGACCCTGAACACCTCCGTGCTGCTGCCCGTGCTCGACCCGTACCTGATGGAGCACGCGCTGGCCCAGGTCGCCAAGCAGTCGGGGGTCGACCAGCTCATCGTCATCGGCCCGCCCGAGGCGGAGCTGCGGGCCCGCGACGTGCTGCCGGACGTGGAGGTCATTTACCGCCGCCCGCACGCGGCGATGACCGAGGGCGCGATGCTGAACGCGGGCATCGACCTGTGCGAGGCCGACCTCGTCGCGGTCATGGACCCGCGCGACGTCTACGGCCCCCACTACCTGTCGGACCTGCGGCGGGCGTTCCTGTTCAGCACGGCCGACATCGTCGGCAAGGCCGCCTTCTACGCCCACCTGCGCAAGCCCCAGGCGACGCTGCTCAAGCAGCCGGAGGCCGAGTACACGTACCTGCCGGAGATCACCGGTGGCACCCTGCTGGCCCGCCGCAACGCGCTGCGCGAGCTGGGCTTCGCCGACCTCACCGAGGGCTGGGACGAGGTCCTGATGCGGCAGTGCCGCACGGACGGGATCAAGGTCTTCTCGGCCGACCGGTTCGGCTACGTGCGGGTGCGCGACGAGGACCGCTGGCTCCTGGGGGCCGCGCACCTGGTCGAGTACGGTTCGGCGGAGCCGCACGCGCTCATCTAGGGTCGTCCCCATGACGCCGGGGGAGCTGGCCGGGGTGCTGGGGGAGCCGCCCGTGCCCGAGGGCACGTGGGAGCGCGAGATCGTGTACGTCTCGGCCGCCGCTCTGCGCCGCCGCCTGCCTCCTGATGAGCTCGCCGCCCGGGTGCGCGGGCTCGGCGGGGTGGCGGCCGTGAAGGTCCGGGGGAAGGGGTTCCTGCGGATCGTGCTGAGCGAGCCGTACCTGGACATGGAGCCCGCGCCGGTGCCGTTCGAGCCGGGCTGGCCGGACTTCCCGCGTACCTGGGACAACCCCGGCTTCGTGGTGCGGTACGGGCACGCGCGGGCCTGCGCCGTGCTGCGGTGGGCGGCGCGGCTCGGCGTGCCGGCGGGCGGCGGGGCGCCGCCGGACCCACCGCACCGGTGGGTGCTGCGGGTGCTGGCTGAGCTGCCCGGGCGGCTGGTCAGCAGGGAGCCGGGGTGGGAGGGTTATCTCCTGCGGCTCGCGCTCGCCTATCACGACGCGCACGAGCGGGCGCCCGCCGTGCCGGTGGGGGACGAGGAGCCGGGGCCGGTGCACGCGGCGCGGGTGCGGGTGGCGGACGTGGTGCGGAAGGTGCTGCCGGGGCCGGATCGGATCTGAGAGGTCGCAGAAAATATCCGGCTAAACGGCGAAAAATCGTAAAAATATCCCTTCTGGGCCTTGATCGCGTCTCGATACGTGGTCACAGGGTCATGGCGTACTTGCGCTTCCGATAGCCTCGATCGGGTGAGTCGATTCGCCCATCCTGCCGGGGACCGGCACGCTGAGATGCTGCCCCAGGAGCGCCCGCCGCTCCCGCCCGCCGACCTCAACCGGATCAACCCCGCGATCTGGCCCCGAACGTCGACCCGGACCGATGGCACGCTCACGGTCGGCGGCGTGGACGTGCGCGACCTCGCGCGCGAGCACGGCACGCCCCTCTACGTCATCGACGAGGACGACGTGCGCTCGCGCATGCGCGACTACGCCACCGCGTTCGCCGGCTCCGAAGTCCACTACGCCGGCAAGGCGTTCCTGTGCAAGGAGATCGTGCGCTGGCTCCAGGCCGAGGGCCTCGGCCTCGACGTCGCCAGCAGCGGCGAGCTCGCCGTCGCGCTCAGCGTCGGCTTCCCCGCCGAGCGCATCACCATGCACGGCAACAACAAGTCCGTCGCCGAGCTCACCAAGGCGCTCGAGGCCGGCGTCGGGCACATCGTGGTCGACTCCTTCGACGAGATCGCCCGGCTCGGCTACCTCGCCGAGCAGCACGGCAAGCGGCCCAAGGTGATGATCAGGGTCACCACCGGCGTCGAGGCCCACACCCACGAGTTCATCGCGACCGCGCACGACGACCAGAAGTTCGGCCTGTCGCTCAACACCGGGGCCGCGGCCGAGGCCGTCCGCCGCATCCTCGCCCTGCCGCAGCTCGAGCTCGTCGGGCTGCACTCGCACATCGGCTCCCAGATCGTCGACACCGCCGGGTTCGAGGTCGCCGCGCGGCGCCTGACCTCGCTGCTCGTGCAGATCAAGGACGAGCACGGCGTCGTGCTGCCCGAGCTCGACCTCGGCGGCGGCTACGGCATCGCCTACGTCGAGGGCGACGAGGCCCCCGACATCAAGGAGCTGGCCGACAGCCTGCGCGAGATCGTCACCAAGGTGTGCGTCGACGCCGGCCTGCCCGTGCCCCGCCTGACCGTGGAGCCCGGCCGCACCATCGTCGGCCCCGGCGGCATCACCCTCTACGAGGTCGGCACGATCAAGGACGTCGAGGGGCTGCGCACGTACGTGAGCGTCAACGGCGGCATGAGCGACAACGTGCGCACCGCGCTCTACGGCGCCGAGTACACCGCCGTGCTCGCCAGCCGCGCCAGCGACGCCGAGCCCATGCTCAGCCGCCTGGTCGGCAAGCACTGCGAGAGCGGCGACATCATCGTGCGCGACCTCCACCTGCCCGCCGACCTCGTCCCCGGTGACCTGATCGCCGTGTCCGCGACCGGCGCCTACTGCCGATCGCTGGCCAGCAACTACAACTACCTGCCCAAGCCCGCCGTCGTCGCCGTCTCCGGCGGCTCCTCGCGGGTGATCGTGCGGGGCGAGACCGAAGACGACCTGTTGAGGGGGCAGCTGTGAAACCGCTGAAAGTGGCTCTGCTGGGCTGCGGGGTCGTCGGCTCCCAGGTCATCAGGCTCCTGCACGAGCAGGCCGACGACCTGGCCGCCCGCGTCGGCGCGCCGCTCGAACTCGCGGGCGTCGCCGTGCGCCGCCTCGGCCGCAAGCGCGACATCGACGTCGACCCCGCCCTGCTCACCACCGACGCCGAGGCGCTCGTCACCCGCGACGACGTCGACATCGTCATCGAGGTCATCGGCGGCATCGAGCCGGCCCGCTCGCTGATCCTCGCCGCCCTGTCCAGGGGCAAGTCGGTGGTCACCGCCAACAAGGCGCTGCTGGCCGAAGACGGCTCCACCCTGCACGAGGCCGCCCGCACCGGCAACGGCGACCTCTACTTCGAGGCCAGCGTGGCCGGCGCCATCCCGCTGCTGCGCCCCCTGCGCGAGTCGCTGGCCGGCGACCGCGTCAAGCGCGTGCTCGGCATCGTCAACGGCACCACCAACTACATCCTTGACAAGATGGACTCCACGGGCGCCTCCTTCACCGACGCCCTCGAAGAGGCCCAGACGCTCGGCTACGCCGAGGCCGACCCCACCGCCGACGTCGAGGGCTTCGACGCCGCCGCCAAGGCCGCCATCCTGGCCGGGCTCGCCTTCCACAGCCGCGTACGCGCCGACGAGGTGCACCGCGAGGGCATCACCGAGATCACCGCCACCGACGTCGCCTCCGCCAAGGCCATGGGCTACGTCATCAAGCTGCTGGCCATCTGCGCCCGCTCCGACGACGGCCGCTCGTTCGGCGTGCGCGTGCACCCGGCCATGATCCCGCGCTCCCACCCGCTGGCGGGGGTGCGCGAGGCGTACAACGCGGTCTTCGTCGAGGCGGAGTCGGCCGGCCAGCTCATGTTCTACGGCAAGGGCGCCGGCGGCGCCCCCACCGCCTCGGCCGTCCTCGGCGACCTGGTGGCCGTCGGCCGCAACCGCCTCGCGGGCACCCGCGGCCCCGAGGAGTCCACGTACGCCGACCTGGCCGTGCACCCGATGGGCGAGACCGTCACCCGCTGCCACGTGGCCCTCGACGTCGCCGACAAGCCCGGCGTGCTGGCCCAGGTGGCGGAGCTGTTCGCCAAGCACGACGTGTCGATCCAGACGGTCCGCCAGGAGGGCCGCGGCGACGACGCCCAGCTCGTCATCGTCACCCACCGCGCCACCGACGCGGCCCTGTCGGCGACGATGGCGGGCCTGCGCGAGCTCGACATCGTCCGTGCGGTGGCCAGCGTGATGCGGGTGGAGGGCGACGAGCAGGGCTAGTCGGTGGGGAAGGCGAGGTTGCGGACGCGGCGGACGGCGCGTCTGAGCACCGTGCGGTTGCGTTCCCTGGTCAGCCGTACCGCTTCGCGGCGCCATGCCTCCGCCTTCTCGCGCCAGCGGGCCGCGTCGCGGCCGTTCTTGGCGGCCTCCTTGCGGGTCTGGGCCAGCTCGGCTCTCAAGGCGGCCACGCGTTTGCGGTAGAGGGCGAGCTCCTTCTCGTGCCGGGCCGTGGCCGCCGCCAGCTCCGACGGCGGGCGCCTGCGGGGCGGATAGACGGCGGGGCGGCGGTTGAAGCCCCAGGTTTCGCCGTCCACCCATTCCAGGCCGAACAGGGCGTCCACGAGGTCGTCCAGGTGCTCGCCCGGCGTGGCGACCAGGGTGGCGCGGGACAGGGCGGCGGTGCGGTCGAGGCGGGCGGTCGTGACGCCTGCCTCCGTCTCCTCCAGGGCGACGCAGAGCGAGCCCAGGTCGTGCTCCTCCATGTGGGCCACCAGGCGCTCCACCGTGTCCCTCGCCACGACCCAGCCGGGAGGGACCCGCAGGCGGAACGGGGCGGTGCCGGTGGCGGGCGGGTGGAAGTGCACGCGGGGGTCGTGGGCGAAGGTGGCGTGGACGAGGCGCAGGTCGAGGTGCGGGTCGGTGAGGGGGGAGCGGCGGCCGGGGGTGAGCAGGTCCCACGGGCCGGTGACGGTGACGCGGACGTCGGGGAGCGAGCCGGCCAGGAGGGTGTCCACCGTGGCCCGTACGTCCTCATAGGGACCTGCCGCCTCGACCGTCACCTCCACGTAGGGCACCAGCCACTGCCGGCCCGTGTCCGTACGGAGGTAGCGCCGGTACGGGACGCGGTCGGCGACGTAGGGGTCGTTGTACCGCTTCAGCGCGCGATGGTCGCGCATGGCCGTGGGCAGCCCGACGTGCCAGGCCCTCGACTCGGGGTCGGGGACGTACACGGCGCCCGCCTGCGTGAGCCGGTAGCCCAGCTCGGTGTCCTCGGCCAGCACCAGGGACGTGTCCATGCCGCCGGCCGAGCGCAGCAGCGCGGCCGGGTACGACACGGTGGCCCCCACGTGGATCCTGGTCGCGAGGGAGCTGGGCGCGGTGCGCAGGCCGTCGTGGTCGCGGATGATCTGCTCGGCCCAGTCGTGGCGGTGCGGCGACAGGGGGAAGAGCCGCTCCTCCGTGCCCGCCGCGAGGGCGTCGGCGACCTGCTCGGGCGTGGGGAGCGGGCCGTCGGTGAAGTCGATCCAGCCCAGCGCCACCACGTACGGGGCGAGGTGGTGCCAGCGGAGCTGGGCCTCGACGTGGCGGCGGTGCGGCACCATGTCGGCGTCCAGCACGAGCACGACCTCGCCCGTGGCGGCGTCGATGCCCGCCTGCACCGCCCAGGCCCGCCCCCAGCCGCCGGGCGGGCTGGAGATGAGCTTGGTCCTGGCGGGGGCGAGGCCGGGCAGGTGGAGCGGCGTGGCGCTGCCGTCGTCCACGACGATGACGTCCAGCAGGTGCTCGGGGTAGCTCTGCGCCGAGAGGGCGGCGAGCGTGAGGTTCAGCGTCTCCTGGCGGTCGTGGGCGGGGATGACGACGGTGACGGTGAGGGTGGGCTCCCAGGCGCCGAGCGCGGGCGGGGTCAGCACGCCGTAGTCGTTGTGCGGGATGCGAGGAATCGGCGGCGTCATGGAAGCGGGCTTCCGTCGGGAGCGGAGGTCATGGGGACAGGCTTCCGTCGAGGGCGGGCATCACGGGAGGGGGCTTCCGTCGAGGGACATCAGGGCGTTGGGGCGGAAGCCGCGCCACTGGCGCCGGTTGCGCTGCAGGAACGTCCCGATGGGCTCCTGCCAGGTGTGGTGGGCGGCGGGGCCTCGGCGCAGGATGTACCCGAGCCCGTGCGTGCGGTAGATCTGCCCGCCGGCGGCCTGGAGCGCCTCCTGGAACTGCGTGTCCACCGAGCGCGGCAGCGGCCTGAACCCGCCCACCGCCTGGAACGCCGACCGCTCGACGAGGATCGTCCCGCCGGCCACGAAGCTGGTGATCTGCTCGGTGACCTGCTGCCGGTGCACGGTGACGTCGATGGAGGACAGGTAGACGAACTCGGGCACCGTGCCGACGACCTGCGCCCCCGAGTAGGAGTGCGCGAGCAGCAGGTCGGCGAGGAAGTCGGGCCCGTACCAGTCGTCGTCGTCCATCTTCAGCAGGAACGACCCGGAGGCCCTGGCGGCGGCCAGGTTCAGCACCTCGCCGAACACGGCCCGCCGGTCGGCCTCGAAGACGGTCAGTGGCCCGTCGAAGGCGGCGATGGCGGCGGCCACGTCCGGATGTCCCTGGGGCACGCCGTGCAGGGCGAGGATCACCTCCAGCGGGGCGCCGCGCTGGCGGGCGATCTGGCCGAGCGCGAACGCCACCATGTCCGTTCGGCGGGTGGCCAGCAGCACCGACGTGAGCGGGGGAGCGGGCGCGGGCGCGCCGAGCTGCTCCCAGCGGGCGGCCACGCCGTGGGTACGCAGCGCGGCGCGGCGCAGGCGGATGCTGTGCTCCTCGCGCCGCAGGTCGTCCGACAGGTCGGGGGCGCGGGTGAGCAGGTTCACGAGCTCGTCGCCGAGCGCGCCCGCCCAGCGCGGCACCGCCCGCGCCACCAGCGGCACCCCGGCGGCGCTCAGCCCGGCCAGCACCCGCACGGCGGCCAGCGGGCCGCTGTGCGCGTGCCGCCAGTCCACCTCGACGCCCCTGATCTGGCGCAGCCTGGCCACGTCGGCGTCGGTGACGCCGCCGGACTCGGCGAACGACGTGACGACCTTGCCGTCCAGCACCACCGACCAGCGCCCGTCACGCTCCTCCAGGGACGCCGTGCCGCGCGACGGCGTGGTGACGAAGCCCTGGGGGTTGACCAGCCGTTCGTCCACGGGCGGGATCATGGACGGCTCGGCGAGCACATCGGGGTCGGCGAGCGGGGAGTCCGCCATGCCGGGCCGGCCGAGCCGTTCCCAGCTCACAGCTTCCAGCGCGGGCCGCTCGACGGGCGTCTCGCCGCCGGCCCAGCCGCGCTCCCCGGTCTTTGAGGTGGTGGCGGCGTCACCCGAGGGGGCCAGGGCGTCCGCCGTGATCGTGCGCAGCACCACGTCGCCGCCGGGGGCGCCCACCCGCTCCGGGACGGGCCCGCTCACCTCGGCGGGCGTCGCGTTCGGATCGCCCGGCCGCCAGTCGGCCGCGCCGACGCCCGCGATCGCCGCCGCCGGGGCCGCGATCACGTCGAGGCGGTGCCCGGCGAACGCCCTGGCCACGGCCGTCACCGTACGGCCGGCGGGCGTGGCGGCGGAGAAACGCGCGTCCACCACCCAGACCCTGCTCTTCGGCTGGTACACCCGCAGGTCCGCGAGCGCCCGCCACCGGTGCGCGGGGGTGGGCGTGGGGACGGGCGCGGGGTGCGCGGGCGGCGTGTCGAGCACGGCGACGACCACCCTCTCGGCCTGCGGCAGCAGCTTGTGCAGGGTGGCGACCCTGCGCACGTCGGCGGGGGTCCTGGCGAGCACGAGCACGTCCTGGACGCGCTCCGGCTCGGCGGGCGGCTCCAGCAGGTGCCGGTCGAGGTCCACGGCGCCGTCCCGGCCGCTCACGGGGTTCCCGAAGTCGATTCCGGCGAGGAACACCCGGGCGCCGGGCAGCTCCGCCAGCAACCGCTCGATCATCCGGCGCTCCTGAAATGCCGCATGATCGAGTTCAGCGGCCCGCGCGGCTCCCGCTCGACGGGCTCACCGGGTGCCTCGCTGAGCCGTTCGACCTCGGCGGACAGCCGCTCCACCTCGGCCTTCAGCTTCCTGATCTCGGCCAGCCGCTCCCCGGCCAGCGCCCGCCACTTGGGATCCCCGCCCAGCGGCTCGGCCTCCGAGGCGGGCACGATGCCGTGCTCGGTGCCGCTGACCCACTCGGACCCGAACATCTCGTCCACCAGGTCGTCGGCCGCGCCGGGGAAGAGCGCGGCGCGGGCGAAGGCGGCCGTGCGCTCCAGCCGGGCGGCCACGACCCCGTCGGGGCCCTCCGCGAGCGCGACGCTGACCAGGCCGAGCAGGTCGCGCTCGGCGTGCCGGACGAGCCCGGCGAGCGTGCCGGCGCCGAGCACCCATCCGGCGGGCAGCGTGAGCAGGAAGGGCGCGGGCGCGGCGGAGCCGGGTGCGCTCTCCGCGAACTCGACGCGCGGCTCGTGCGCGTACAGGTTGTGCAGGAGCCGCAGGTCGAGGAGGGGGTCGTCGAGGTTCGAGCGCCGCTCGCCGGTCAGCTTGCCCCAGGGGCCGACGAGGGTGACCGCCGCGTCGGAGAGCGTGCCGGCCAGCGCCGAGTCCACGCCGGCGCGCGTCTCCTCGTACGTGGTGGCGCTCACCGCGACCCGCACGTACGGCACCAGCCAGTGGCGGCGCGGATGCGAGCGCAGCCAGCGCAGATCCGGAAGGTGGTCGCCCAGGTAGGACCAGTTGTGCCGGTGCACCTCCTTCTCGCGCAGCATCACGGTGGAGGGCCCGACGTGCCACGCCCTGGCGTCGGCGTCGGGGATGAAGACGGCGCCGGCCTGGGCCAGCCGGTAGCCGAGCTCGGTGTCCTCGGCCATGTTCAGGGCGGCGTTCACGCCGCCCGCCGCGCGCAGCAGGTCCGTGCGGACGGAGGAGGAGGCGCCGGTGTGCAGCAGGTAGGGGCTGCTGCCCGCGTTCCTGAGCCGGTCGGTGGAATCGAGGATCTTCCTGGTGTACGCGCTCTGGACGCCCTCCTCGCCCGGCGCGTCCACGAACCTCGTCTCGCCGATCACCACCGCGTAGTCGATGAGGTGATGCCAGCGCATGTGCGCCTCGATGTGGTCGTCGGCGAGGATCATGTCGGAGTCCAGCCAGTGGATCACGTCGCCGGTGGCCGCGAGCTGCCCGGCCTGCCGGGCCGCGCCGCGCCCCCACCCGTCGCCCACCCGGACGACCCGCGCCTCAGGGACGTGCAGCGGCGGCTCGCTGCCGTCGTCGGCGACGATCACCTCGACGAGTTCGGCCGGATACGTCTGCCGGGCGAGCGCCGGCACCGTGCGTTCGAGCGCTTCCTGGCAGTCGCGGGCGGGGATGACGACCGACACCTTCAGGCTGGGCCGCCACGTGCCGGGCTCGGGCGGGCGCAGCACGCCGTAGTCGTTGTGCCTGATCCGGGTCATACGCGGCCCTTCGCCAGTGCTCTGACCTCCTCGCGCAGCTCCTCCACCTCGCGGGCGCGGGCCATGGCGTTGACGCGGTCCTCGCCGAGCGAGGCCAGGATGGCGCCGAGGTCGTCGGCGCGCCGTGCGGCGGAGTCCTCGACGGCCTGCACGAGCACGTCGAGCCTGGTCTCGATGGTCTTCAGCGCGGCGGTGGTCCTGGCCAGCTCGGCCTCGTGCTTCTTGATCCGCAGGTCGATGCGGTGGGCCTTGCCGTCGATGCGGCGCACGGTGAGGAGGAGCAGGGCGAGCGCGGCCAGCGAGATCATGAACGCCGTGGCGGCCGCGGCGGCGCCGAGCGTGATCAGGTCGGCGAGTACGAGAAGCGCCAGCACGCCGAGGGCCAGCGCTGCGAGGGGTGCGGCGGTCGTCGCCAGTCGGCGGGGCGAGAGCATCCGCGCTTACCTTTCGTGGGTCACAACATGCAGGACATCGGAGGCTTCACGGACATCAGGGGAGTATTGACACCTTAATCAACATGGGACACCACCGTGCCATAAGTTCTCAAAGGTTCCCAGCCAATCATCAGCCTCAGGACCTGCATCACCTCTCCTGCCGAATCTGGCATGCGCGTCTACTCGCCAGTAAAACGGGCGTAAGGTAGGCGCCGATCACCTCTCGAAACGGTCAAGGAGCAGGATCACCCATGTCCGTCACCCCCTGCGGCTTCACGCGTACGCCGGAGAAGGGGCTGGCCCGCCTGCATTGGGCCGACACCGGCTGGGCCGTGGACGGCCAGCCGCTCGACGTGGCCGCGCTGCGCCCGCTGCGGGGCCTGGAGATCGAGTGGCCGGACCGGCCGGTGCCGCTCGACGGGCTGATGGAGCCCGCCGCCGCCGGGGTGCCGCTGACGGCCGATCATGCGCCGCCGTGGGTGCCGGACGCCCTCGCCGCGCTGCTCACCGACCGCGACTGGCTCGGCCACGCCGCCGACGGCACCGCGCGCTCGCTGGCCGACCTGCGCCGGGAGGAGCACAGCGTACGCCTGCGCCGCCTCGCCCACCCCGTCACCGCCCCGCACGTGAGCGCCCCGCATGTGAGCATCGTCATGGCGACCAAGCGGCCCGCCCTGGCCGGCCAGGCCCTCGCCCAGATGGAGCGGCAGCGGGACGTCCGCGCGGAGGTGCTGCTCGGGCTGCACGGGGTGCGGCACGAGCAGGTACGCGAGGCGGTCGCCTCCTGCTCGTTGCCGGTGCGGTGGGTCGAGGCGGACGCGGCCGTACCGTTCGGCGAGGTGCTGAACCGGGCCGCGGCCCTGGCGAGCGGTGACTATCTGGCGAAATGGGATGACGACGACTGGTACGGCCCCCGCCATCTGGCCGACCTGTTCATGGCGATGTCGTACAGCGGGGCCGACGTAGTGGGCACCACGGCGGAGTTCTTCTACCTGGAGCCCTTGAAGGCGACGGTGCGGCGGACGACGTTCGCGAGCGGGGCGAGTTATCCGAGCGAGGTCTGGGCCGATCATGTGGCGGGTGGCACGATCATGGTGTCGAGAGCCGAATTTCAGGAAATAGGCGGATTTCCTGGATTGCCGCGAGCGGTAGATCTCGAATTCTTGAAGGCGGCGCAAAAGGCGGGCGCGCGCGTCTACCGGACGCACGGGCTCGGCTACGTCCTGCGCCGTGGGCTCAGCGCCGACCACACCTGGCAGCTCCCGCTGGCCCACTTCCTCAAGGTGGCCGTGAACCAGTGGCGCGGCTTCCGCCCGAGCCTGCTGATGGAAGCCGCATGACCGTACGCGGCAGGGTGCGCGGGAACGACTACCGGGTGCTCGCCCCCGACGACCACCTCACGCCCCGGCTCACGGTCAGCGTCGTCATCCCGGCCTACGGCGGCCAGGACAAGCTCGACCTGGTGCTCGCGGCGCTGGCCAGGCAGACGTACCCGGCGGAGCTGACCGAGATCATCGTCGTCGACAACGGCAGCGCGCCGCCGCTGCGGCTGCCCGGCGGCACCTCCGCCAAGCTCGTCCGCTGCGAACGGCCGGGCCGCGCCGCCGCCCGCAACGCCGGCCTGGCGCGGGCCACCGGCGACGTCATCCACTGGCTCGACTCCGACGTGGTGCTCACCCCCGGCGCGATCGAGGCCCACATGCGCTGGCACCACGCCGCCCCGTACCTCGTCGTCACCGGCTACCTGCGCTTCACCGGCGCCGAGCTGCCCGCCGAGCTGCCCGACGACCTGGAGAAGCACTTCGAGCCGGCCGAGCCGCACACCTGGATCGTCGACCTGGTCGAGCGCACCGGCGGCCTCACCGACAACCCGCAGCGGCCCTTCAGCCTGCACGTCGGCGGCGCCACCTCGGTCAGCGCCCGGCTCGTCGAGGCCGCCGGGCCCATGGACGAGGAGCTGATCCTCGGCCAGGACACCGAGATGGGCTACCGGCTCGCGCAGGCGGGCGCCGTCTTCGTCCCCGAGCCCGCCGCCCGCGCCTACCACCTCGGGCCGACGATGCGCATGCGCGACAAGCAGCCCATCGACCGGGTCAGCCACGCGTTCGTCGCCGACCGCATCCCGGCCTACCGCTGGCTCAGGGGGCATCCCGGGCGGCAGTGGAAGGTCCCGTACGTCACGGTCGTCGTGGACGGCACGCGCGGCTACGACGCCGTGCGCACGACCGTGGACGCCGTGCTCGCCGGCACCGTGCCCGACGTGTCGGTGCTGCTCACCGGCCCCTGGTCCACCCTCGACCGCGACCCGCGCGCCCCGCTCCTCGACCCGAACCTGGAGCTGGTGCTCGTCCACGGCCACTACCGGCACGAGGGCCGGGTCCGCCTGGCCGAGACGGCCGACGTGGACCCCGCCGTCCCCTTCGTGCTGCGCCTGCCCGCCGGCTGGGCCCCCGGCGAGGACACCCTCGCCAGGCTGCTCGACCTGGCCCGCGACGACGGGCTCGGCCTCGTCAACGTCCTCCTCCACGAATCCGACGCCGACGGCGTGGTGTCGGCCCGGCTCGAACGCGCCTCCGCCTTCGCCAGGGCCCGTATCGTCGCCGGCCCCGGCGAGGACCTGGACGACGTGGTGGACGAGGTGTCCGGCGTCACCTGGGTCGAGGGCGAGACCTACGGGTTCACCACCGAGCCCGGGGTCCCGCAGGGGCGGCGGAGCGCGTACCGGGCGCGGGTGGAGGCGCAGGAGGAGGCGGCCAGGCTGGCCAAGGAGGCCGAGCGGCTGCGGGCGCAGGTCACCAAGTGGCGCGAGGAGGCCGCGCGGTGGCGCAAGTCCACCGTGGAGCTGCGCCGCGAGGTGGGCGCCCTGCGCCGCCAGCTCGCCGCCGTCAACCGGGCCCAGCAGGGGCTGCGCACCCTGGTGTCGACCACCATGAAACGCGCCCTGCGCAAACGCCTGCGCGGCTGACCCACGAACGCCTCTGGACGGCTGGCCCGCCGTCGTCCCGCGGCGGTGGGAGACAGCGCGCCGCCCGCGATCACGCCCCCCGCGCACACAAGTGCCCGCCCCGCACTCCCTGGGGCGCGAGGGGCGGGGCCGGCTTCAGGCGGCGCAGCGCCGTCAGCCGGGGTGCGGGGCGTCAGGTGGGGTGCGGGGCGTCAGTTGGGGTGCGGGGCGTCAGTTGGGGCGCAGGGCCGACTTCAGGCGGCGCAGCAACGACGTCTCCGCGGGCTCCACCGCCAGGGGCACCGGCGCGGCGGGCGGCGGAGCGGGGATGGTGACCGGCTCGGGCTGCGCGGGCGCCGGCCAGAACCGGTCCGGCGGCTCGTGCCGCACCCCGTGCGTGGCCGCGATGACCTCGTCGAGATCGTCGCCCGGCGAGGTGAGCAGGCACGCCCGCCCCAGGGCCGAGGTGCGTTCGAGCCGCGCCGTGCGCCCGTCCGGCAGATCCACGATCAGGACGCCGGTCAGGTCCTTCTGCACCGACTCGATCATGCGCTCCAGCGTGGCCCGGTGCAGCGGCACGTCCACCGGCCCCCGGTAGCGGAACGGGGTCGGCGCGGGCGTCGGGGCGGCCTCGTCGATCAGGCGGATGCGCTCGTCGTTGCCGAACAGGTCGCGCATGAGCCGCAGCTCGAAGCACGGGTCCGACAGGCCGAACCGCTCGGGCGAGAGCCGCGACCACGGCCCGACGAGCGTGACCACGACGTCCTGCAGCTTGCCGTCCAGCGCCGCCGCCACCGCCTGCCGCACCACCGACTCGCTGGTGTCGGTCACGTCGAGCACGATCTCCACGTACGGGACCAGCCACCGCCGCCCCCGGTCCTTGCGCAGGTCGCGGCGCAGCGGGATCCGGTGCGCCAGGTACGGCTCCACGGCCCGCACCGCCCGCTCCCGGTCGCGGTGCTGCGACGGCAGCCCCAGGTGCACGGCCTGGGCCTCCATGTCGGGCACGAACACCACCCCGTGCATGGCCAGCCGGTAGGAGAACTCGGTGTCCTCGCCGCGGATCACGGACGGATCGAGCCCGCCCACGGCGTGGAAGACCTCCCTGGGAAGGGCGAAGGTCGGGCCCGTGCACACGTGGTACGGGTTGCGGCTCTTGCGCAGCCCGTCCGTCTTGGCGATCGTCGCCTCGGTCGAGCTCGGCACGGCGGTGTCGAGGCCGAACAGCTCTCCCAGGTGTCCCGCCCGGAAGACCTGCTCGGGGGTGACGTGCGGCGGCTCGACGAACTTCTTCATGCCGATCGTGACCAGGTAGTCGGTCACGTGGTGCCAGCGGGCCAGCGCCTCGACGTGCTCGCGGCAGGCCACCATGTCGGAGTCGAGCCGCTGGATGATCTCGCCGTCGGCGGCCTTCGCGCCGGTGTTGACGGCGTTGGAGATGCCCCAGCCGTCCTCGACCCGGATGAGGCGGGTGCCCGCCGGGCGGATCTCCGGCAGCCGGATCGGCGGCCGGCTGCCGTCGTCGACGACCAGGACCTCCATGAGGTGTGCCGGGTACGTCTGCGCGGCCAGCGCGGCGAGCGTCAGGTCGAGCTTGTCCTGCCCGCCGTGCGCGGGTATCACCACGCTCACGGAAAGGGCGGGTGACCAGGCGCCGAGCCGCGGTGCCACCACTGGTGAATAGTCGTTCTGCCTCAGAGCAGGACGCGCGTTCATGGTCATGACCCCCTGCCGAGACCTTATCGGGAGATGCTGAGCATTTCCTGAATAGTGCCCCTGTCCAATGGACGAGTCCGACCCGTGGACGCGGCTCCGCGCCACGTGCGCGCACCCCGTACACTCGGTGCCCAACAGCGCAGGTAGGGAGTCATCAATGAGCAGGTCGTGGCGTGGCCTCATCGAGGAGTACCGCGAGCGTCTTCCGGTCACCGCGAAGACGCCGGTCATCACGCTGCTCGAGGGCGGCACGCCGCTGGTGCCCGCGCACCGCGTCTCGGCCCTCACGGGGTGTGACGTCTACCTGAAGGTCGAGGGGGCCAACCCGACGGGCAGCTTCAAGGACCGCGGGATGACGATGGCCATCAGCAAGGCGGTCGAAGAGGGGGCCAAGGCGGTCATCTGCGCCTCCACCGGCAACACCTCGGCCTCGGCCGCCGCCTACGCCGTCCGCGCGGGGCTGACCTGCGCCGTGCTGGTGCCGCGGGGGAAGATCGCCATGGGCAAGCTGGCCCAGGCGCTCGTTCACGGTGCCACGCTGCTGCAGGTCGAGGGGTCGTTCGACGACTGCCTGGAGATGACGCGCAAGCTGTCGTCCAGCTATCCGATCGCCCTGGTCAACTCCGTCAACCCGTTCCGGCTGCAGGGGCAGAAGACGGCGGCGTTCGAGATCGTCGACGCGCTCGGCGACGCGCCCGACATCCACTGCATCCCGGTGGGCAACGCCGGCAACATCTCGGCGTACTGGATGGGTTACCAGGAGTACGCCGAGGACGGCGTGTCGACGAAGCGGCCGCGCATGTTCGGCTTCCAGGCCAGCGGCGCGGCGCCGATCGTCGGGGGAGCGCCGGTCGCCCACCCGCACACGATCGCCACCGCCATCCGCATCGGCAACCCCGCCTCCTGGTCGCTGGCCACCGCGGCCCGCGACGACTCCGGCGGGGTGATCCAGGCGGTGACCGACCGGCAGATCGCGGCCGCGTACAAGCTGCTCGCGCAGGAAGAGGGCGTGTTCGTGGAGCTGGCGTCGGCCGCCAGCGTCGCGGGCTTGCTGCAGGCGCACGCGCAGGGCATGGTGGAGGCGGGGCAGCGCATCGTCTGCACGGTCACGGGCAACGGTCTGAAGGACCCTGACTGGGCCATTTCGGGGGCACCCGCGCCGGTGGTCATCCCCATCGACGTCCACGCCGCCGCGGCGGCGCTCAACCTCGCCTGACGGGGATTGACGAGGGAAAAGTGAACGAATGACGACGGTTGACATTCGCGTGCCCGCGACGTCGGCGAACCTGGGGCCGGGTTTCGACGCGCTCGGGCTCGCGCTGAGCCTCCACGACGAGGTGCGCGCCACGCTCACCGGGGAGCGCGGCGCCCACGTCACCGTGGAGGGCGAGGGCGCGGGGGAGGTGGACACCGGCGAGGGGCACCTGGTCGTCAAGGCCATGCGCATGGCGTTCGATCGCATGAAAGTTCCCCAGCCGGAAGGCATACGCCTGCACTGCCTCAACCGCATCCCGCACGCACGGGGGCTGGGATCGTCGTCGGCGGCCGTGTGCGCGGGCATTCTCGCCGCGCGCGCTTTGGCCGAGAGCGAACTGTCCGGCGAGCTTTCCGAGAGCCTTTCGGACGACGACGTCTACGCGCTGGCCACCGAGATGGAAGGGCATCCCGACAACGTCGCCCCCTGCCTGGCGGGCGGGCTGACCGTTTCGTGGTCCGACCACGACGGGCTGCCGCATATGGTGAAACTGGCTCCCGACCAGCGCATCCGTCCGGTCGCCCTGGTCCCTTCGACCCGGCTGTCCACGGAGGCCGCCCGAGGGCTGCTGCCGAAGGACGTGCCCCACAAGGACGCCTCCTTCAACGCCGGCAGGGCCGCGTTGCTGATCGCCGCGCTGACCCAGCGGCCCGAGCGAGGGCTCCTGCTCGCCGCCACCGAAGACCGCCTCCACCAGCACTACCGCGCGCCTGCGATGCGGGCCAGCGCGGATCTGGTAGAACGTCTCCGTGCAGTGGGCGTGCCCGCGGTCGTTTCGGGAGCGGGTCCCACGGTTCTTGCGTTTTCGACCTCGGATACGCAGGATTTGATCGCGCCAGAAGTGGGTAATGACTGGCACATCCAGCTAATGGACGTCGACCCGGTTGGTGCGAACGTTCAGTTCCCCGAGACACGCTGATGCCTCTTTAGACCTTCAGGGAATAGCCGTGTGCGCTGGTGATGTTAGGCTGATAGCCGCACCAGATGCCCCCTTGGTGGGTGCGTGCTTGTCAGCCACACATCGCTGCATCATGCTTCACGTCGCGAGGCGGAAGCAGCGCGGCTGTCTCCCCGGAATCCGTTGCCTCCGGTTGGCCCACACCCGGTTGGCTCGACGTGAGGTGGCGACGACGGGGATCTGCGCGTTCGAATCACATCGACATCTGGTTGGCGACAGCAATCTGGGGGGTGTCAGCCACGCGCCAAGGGCCATCGGCGGCGTGGAAGAACCCCTCCCCAAGAGTGGCGGCCGTCTCCATCGACAGCCGAAGATCGCAAAGTGCACCCCGACCCGGTCTGTCCCGCCGGATCGCAAGCACCTCCGGGACGCCCGGAAGAACAAATCCGGCGCCCGACCCCTGGGAAGGACCTTTTAGTTGAGCGACACCACCGAACTCCTCTCCGACGCATCAGGCGCTGAGCCGGCGTCCGGCGACACCCCCACCCGCGCAGCGGCCAAGCCGCGTGCGCGTCGCTCCGGCACCGGCCTGTCCGCCAAGGTGCTGCCCGAGCTGCAGAAGATGGCAGCTGAGCTGGGCATCAGCGGGACCGGGCGCATGCGGAAGAGCCAGCTCATCGCGGCCATCCAGGAGAAGCAGGGTGGCGGTTCCGGAGACGGCGCACCGACGGCCACGGCCGTGACAGAGTCGCCCGCCCCGACGGCGGAGGCGGCGCCCGCGGCCGAGCGGCCCACCCGTACGCGCAGGGAACGTTCCCGCACCAAGGCCGCCGACAAGCCCGCTGAGGAGACCGCTCCGCAGCCGGCCGACGTGGCCTCCGCGCCGCCCGTGGCCGCCGCGCCCGAGCCGGTCGCCGCCGCTCCGGCGGAGACCGTCGTGGAGCAGCAGGCCCCGCCGGCGGAGACGCAGCAGGGCGAGTCGCGCTCCGAGCGCGGCGAGAGCCGGCGCGAGCGCCGCAGCCGCGGCGAGCGCCGCGAGCGCGGCGACCGCGGCGGCGACCGCGCGAGTGACCGTGGCGGCGACCGCGGTGAGGGCGGCCGCGCCGAGAGCAGCCGCGACGGGGGCCGTGACGGCGTCCGCGACGGTTCCCGTGACGGCCGTGACGGTTCTCGTGACGGTTCACGTGACGGCTCTCGTGATGGTGGCCGCGGCGAGCGCGACCGCATCGCCGCCGACTCCGGCAGCCGCGCCGACCAGCGCGGCGACCAGCGGGGCGGCGACGACGACGACCGCGGCGGGCGCAGCCGCAGGGGCCGCTTCAGGGAGCGCAACCGCGGCCGCGGCCGCGAGCGTTTCGAGGCGGGCGAGCCGGTCATCGGCGACGACGACGTGCTCATCCCGATCGCCGGCATCCTCGACATCCTCGACAACTACGCCTTCGTCAGGACCAGCGGCTACCTGCCGGGCAGCAACGACGTCTACGTCTCGCTCGCCCAGATCCGCCGCAACGGCCTGCGCAAGGGCGACGTCATCACCGGCGCCGTCCGGCAGCCGCGCGAGGGCGAGCGCCGCGAGAAGTTCAACGCCCTGGTCCGCCTCGACACCGTCAACGGCATGGACCCGGAGCAGGCCCGCAACCGGCCCGACTTCAACAAGCTGACGCCGCTCTACCCGCAGGAGCGCCTGCGCCTCGAGACCGAGCCGAACATCCTCACCACGCGGATCATCGACCTCGTCTCGCCGATCGGCAAGGGCCAGCGCGGCCTCATCGTCTCCCCGCCCAAGGCCGGTAAGACGATGGTGCTGCAGGCCATCGCCAACGCGCTCACCCGCAACAACCCCGAGTGCCACCTCATGGTCGTGCTCGTGGACGAGCGGCCCGAAGAGGTCACCGACATGCAGCGGTCGGTCAAGGGCGAGGTCATCCACTCGACCTTCGACCGTCCCGCCGAAGACCACACCACGGTCGCCGAGCTCGCCATCGAGCGCGCCAAGCGCCTGGTGGAGCTGGGCCACGACGTCGTCGTGCTGCTCGACTCGATCACCCGTCTCGGCCGCGCCTACAACCTGGCCGCGCCGGCGTCCGGGCGCATCCTGTCGGGTGGTGTCGACTCCACGGCGCTCTACCCGCCCAAGCGCTTCTTCGGCGCCGCCCGCAACATCGAGAACGGCGGCTCGCTGACGATCCTCGCCACGGCCCTGGTCGAGACCGGGTCCAAGATGGACGAGGTCATCTTCGAGGAGTTCAAGGGCACCGGCAACATGGAGCTCAAGCTCAACCGCTCCCTGGCCGACAAGCGCATCTTCCCCGCGGTGGACGTCGACGCGTCCAGCACCCGTAAGGAAGAGATCCTCATGGCCAAGGAAGAGCTGCAGATCGTCTGGAAGCTGCGGCGCGTCCTGCACGCGCTCGACATGCAGCAGGCGCTGGAGCTGCTTCTGGAGAAGATGAAGGAGACGAAGTCCAACGCGGAGTTCCTCCTCCAGGTCCAGAAGACCACGGTGAGCAACGACCGCGACTAGCGTCCGCGCTCAAGGGGGTGGCAGGTTCTCCTGCCGCCCCCTTTCGCGTGCCCGGGGGGTGGAGCTAGCCCCACCCCCCCGGAAGGTTGCCTGCCGTATTCCCGCCGCGCCGCCGCCAGGGGACGCTGTCGTCATGCGGACGGTGGCGTTGAAGGATCGCGTGCCGTTGGGGCCGATGGGGCCGCTCGGCGTGCTGGTGGACCCGATGACGTGGTGGGCGGTGCCGTACCTGCTGGTCAGCGGGGTGGTCGGGCTGGCGTGGTACTTCGTGCTGGCCGTGCACAGCCCCGTGGGCGGGCCCACGGTCGTGCGCGCGGAGCTGCCGTGCGAGTGGTAGCGAAGGGGCATGCGCGTCGTCGTCGCGGAGGGCTCCGTACTGCTGCGTGCGGGGCCGGCCCGGCTGCTCGCGGACGGGGGCGTCGAGACCGTCGCGGCCGTCGGCGACGGGCCCGCGCTCGTGGCCGCCGTATCCGAGCACGAGCCGGACCTGGCGATCGTCGACGTCCGCATGCCGCCCACGCACACCGACGAGGGCCTGCGGGCGGCGCTGCGGGCCCGCGCGGCCCGGCCCGGCTTCCCGATCCTGGTGCTGTCGCAGTACGTCGAGGAGCGCGACGCGGGCGACCTCATCGGCCCCGCCGTCGGCTACCTGCTGAAGGAGTCGCCCGCGAGCGCGAGGTGCTGGCCCTGATGGCCGAGGGCCGCTCCAACACCGCCATCGCCGCCCGCCTGGTCGTCACCGAGGGCGCCGTGGAGAAGCACGTCTCCGGCATCTTCACCAAGCTCGCCTCGGGCCCCGCCCCGGAGGACCACCGGCGCGTGCTCGCGGTGCTCACCTACCTCGGACGGTGACCCGTGGGGAATGGCCGATGGCCTTGGATGGTTACACGATCTGGCACACTGGTAGCTGACCATTTTGCGGTTCCGGTTCACGCCATGCGTGAAGGCGACCCGGCGGCCGCACCCCGAAAGGACAGCGATGAAGCGCGACATCCACCCCGACTACCACGTGACGCAGGTCTCCTGCTCCTGCGGCAACACGTTCACCACCCGTAGCACCGCCAAGAACGGCGTCATCCACGCCGACGTGTGCTCGGCCTGCCACCCGTTCTACACGGGCAAGCAGAAGATCCTCGACACCGGCGGCCGGGTGGCCCGCTTCGAGAAGCGCTTCGGCAAGAAGGCCACGGGCAAGTAGCTCCACCCACGCCGGCCCGGACGCACCCCGGTGCGCCCTGGGTCGGCGTTGTTGGTGAAACGGCCATCTCTTCAGAAAAAGGACCCACGGTGAACCTCGACGAGTTGCTCAAGGAGTATTCCGAGCTGGAGCTGCAGCTCGCCGACCCCGCCGTGCACGCCGACCAGAACAAGGCCCGCACGCTCGGCCGGCGCTACTCCCAGCTCACCCCGATCGTCGGCACCTACCGCGAGCTCGAAGCGGCCCGCGACGACCTGACGGCCGCCAAGGAGCTGGCCGGCGAGGACGAAGGGTTCGCCGCCGAGGCCGCCGAGATCGAGGAGCGCATCCCGCAGCTCGAGGAGAAGCTCAGGCACCTGCTCATCCCGCGCGATCCCAACGATGACAAGGACATCATCATGGAGATCAAGGCGGGCGAGGGCGGCGAGGAGTCCGCGCTGTTCGCGGGCGACCTGCTGCGCATGTACCTGCGCTACGCCGAGCGGCTCGGCTGGAAGACCGAGATCATCGACAGCCAGCCCTCCGACCTGGGCGGATACAAAGACGTCACGGTCGGCATCAGGGCCAAGGGTGACGAAGGCGTCTGGTCGCGGCTGAAGTACGAAGGCGGCGTGCACCGCGTGCAGCGGGTGCCCGTCACCGAGTCGCAGGGCCGCATCCACACCAGCGCCGCCGGCGTGCTCGTCTACCCGGAGGCGGAGGAGGTCGACGTCCAGATCGACCCCAACGACCTGCGCATCGACGTCTACCGCTCCAGCGGCCCCGGCGGCCAGAGCGTCAACACCACCGACTCCGCGGTGCGCATCACCCACCTGCCCACCGGCGTCGTCGTCTCGTGCCAGAACGAGAAGAGCCAGCTCCAGAACAAGGAGTCGGCCCTGCGCATCCTGCGCGCCCGGCTGCTGGCCATCGCCCAGGAGGAGGCCGAGGCCGCCGCCCAGGCCGAACGCAAGTCGCAGGTCCGCACCGTCGACCGCTCCGAACGTGTCCGCACCTACAACTTCCCGGAAAACCGCATCTCCGACCACCGCGTCGGCTTCAAGGCGTATAACCTCGACCAGGTTCTCGACGGCGAGCTGAACGCCGTCACCCAGGCCCTCATCGACGCCGAAATGGCGGAGAAGCTCGCACAACACTCATGACATTTCTGCTGGACGAGATCGCGCTCGCCACCGCCCGGCTCGCCGAGGCAGGCGTCCCTTCGCCGCGCACCGACGCGGAGGAGATAGCGGCGTTCGTCCACGGCGTGCGCAGGAGCGAGCTCCACACCGTCAAGGACTCCGAGTTCGACGCGTTGTTCTGGGAGGGCGTCGCCCGGCGCGAGGCCCGCGAGCCGCTGCAGCACATCACCGGCCACGCCTACTTCCGCTACCTCGAGCTGGCGGTCGGGCCCGGCGTGTTCGTGCCGCGCCCCGAGACCGAGGTGATGGCCGGCTGGGCCATCGAGACGCTGCGCGAGATGGACGTCAACGCGCCCCTCGTCGTCGACCTCGGCACCGGTTCCGGCGCGATCGCGCTGTCCATCGCCCAGGAGGTGGCGCTGGCCGAGGTGCACGCCGTGGAGGTCGACCCGGCGGCCTACACCTGGGCCAAGCGCAACATCTCCGAGCTCGGCCAGGGCCGCACCCACCTGCACCCCGAAGACCTCGCCGAAGCGCTGCCCGAGCTCAACGGCAAGGTCGACCTGGTCATCTCCAACCCGCCGTACATCCCGCCGGGCGCGATCCCGCGCGACCCCGAGGTGCGCGACTACGACCCCTCCAGAGCCCTGTACGGCTCCGGCGACGACGGGCTCGGCGAGGTGCGCGCCGTCGAGCGTACCGCCCGCCGCCTGCTGCGCCCCGGTGGCTGGGTGGCCGTCGAGCACGCCGACGAGCAGGGCAGGGCCGTCTACCTGACCTTCCCCGAGGACAACGGCTGGCGCGACGTACGCCTGCGCCAGGACCTCACCAGAAGAGACCGCTTCGTCACGGCCCGGCTGGGCCAGGACTAGGATGACGCCGTGGCACGACGCTTTGACTGCTCCGATCCCGACCAGCGCACCGTTGCCCTGATGGAGGCCGCCGCGGCCGTGCGCCGCGGAGACCTCGTGGTGCTGCCGACCGACACGGTCTACGGCATCGGCGCCGACGCCTTCACCCCCGACGCCGTCAAGGCGCTGCTCGACGCCAAGGGCCGCGGACGCGACATGCCGCCGCCCGTCCTCGTGGGCACCGTCAGAGCCGCCACAGCGCTCGTGGACGACCTGGGGCCCTACGGGCAGGACCTCATCGACGCCTTCTGGCCGGGGCCGCTCACGCTCGTCTGCAAGGCCAACAGGGCCCTTTCGTGGGACCTGGGCGACACCAAGGGCACGGTGGCCGTCCGCATGCCGCTCCACCCGGTCGCCCTCGACCTGCTCAAGGAGACCGGCCCCATGGCCGTCTCCAGCGCCAACCGCTCCGGCGCGCCCGCCGCCACCACCGCCGCCGAAGCCGAGGAGCAGCTCGGCGACTCCGTCGAGGTCTACCTCGACGGCGGCAAGACCACCGACAACACCCCCTCCACCATCCTCGACCTCACCACCGCCGTGCCCCGCCTCCTGCGGCGCGGCGCCATCCCCGTCGAGAAGCTGCGCGGCATCATCGGCTACGTCGCCACCGACGACTGACGTATACCCGCTGCTTATGCCGGGTGCGATCCCGCCCGGGCCATGATTACGGTGAGGCCCGGAGCGGCGATACGTCCGGGAGCGGCCCATGGGCAAGTACGACGGCATGGATCCCCAGCTGGTCCGCGACCTGCTGGCCGAGGTGAAACACGCGGCCACCGAAATGCGCACCGCCGAGGACCGCGTCAGGGCCACCCTGCAACGCGCCGGCCTGTCCGTCACCGCCGCCCAACGGCCCGTCCAGGTGGCCGACCTGGCGGGCAAGATGGTCAAGGACGTCAACGCGCGCCTCGCCGTCCTGGAAAAACGCGCCGACCCGCCGCCTAGGGCCGGGGCTGGGGACGAGTCCAAGGATGCGCGTGGGGGGCGGGGGCGGTTCGACGATCCACGCGGTGAGGACGGGAAGACGGGCTCGGACCGAACCCCGGACACTGACGGGAAGACGGGCTCGGACCGAACTCCCGACACTGACGGGAAGACCGGCTCGGACGGCAAGACGGGCTCAGAGGGGAAGACGGGCTCGGACGGCAAGACCGGCTCCGATGGGAAGACGGGCTCGGACGGCAAGACCTGCGATGACGCGGGACGTACCGGGACCGAGGGCAAGACCGGGGATCAGCCTGCGGACACGCCCAAGGACGACGACCTGGGCAGCAGGCGCGATCACGGAAGCGAAACGGACCGCGGCGTCACCGATCCGCCCGCCAAGGACACGAACCCACCCGCCACGGACGGCCAGGGCTCTTCGGACGGCCAGGACGCCGCAGAGGTACAGGACCCCACCAAGCCTCGCGTCGTGGTGGTCGACGGAGTGAAGGTCCTCCAGGTCCCGCTCGACGCACCCCAGGCGGCGGTCATCGAGGACATGCTGGAACACCCGGAGAAGGTGCAACCAGCCGAAATGCCCCACCTCCCCGCCGACGGCACAGACACGAACGCCACGCATGTCAACGGCGGAGCGGGCGCCGGCAGCGACGTGATCTCCGCCGACGCCCATCCCCCGACCCTCGACGCCCTCGAAACGGTCATCGAGGACCACAGGCAGATCGCCCCTCAGGACATGCCCGGCGTGCAGGTCCCGGACGGCGAGTACGGCAAGGGCGAATGGGCCGAACGCGACATCCGTCCCGACGGCCCTGCGGGCTCGATCGACGCGAACAACCCGACCACAGGCACAGAATCGACCCTGTACGGCGGCCCCGACGCCAGCTCACCATCGAGCGGCAACTCGGGCACGGGGTCAATGCCAGACGGCGGCTCCAGTACGGGGTCGGTGCCGGGCGACGGCTCGGACACAGGGTCGCTGCCGGACGGTAGCGCGGGCACGGGGTCGCTGCCGGACGGCGGCTCCGGTACAGGGTCGGTGCCGGGCGATGGCTCGGCCACTGGGGCGGCAGGCGGCGCCGCGACGCCGGGCGATGGCGGGTGCGGCTCGGACACGAACACACCGGCCCAGCCGGCCGGCGACCGGCCAGCGGACGACCAGCCCGCAGGCGACCGGGCAACAGGCGATCAGCCCACGGGCGACCGGCCCGAGCAGGGGTCCGGTGGCCGGGGCGAGCCCGTCGCCATCCCGCCGACCAACCCCGCCGAGACCCCCACCGGCACCTCCGACACGCCAGGCACCGCCCCAGAGGGAAGCCAGGGCAGCGAGGCCGGCCAGGACGGCGGGGGCGGGCACGCCGGCGGGGCTGGGCAGGGCGGCGGCGCCGGGGTGCCCGTGCCGGGGCAGGCGGAGGACGGCTACGGAGCGGGCTCGGCATCGCAGCCCCAGGGCAGCGGCGGCGCGGAATCCGCGTACAACTTCCCGATCGCCTACGACGTGGAGCCCGGCTACGACACGACGGCAGGCGTGACGGCGAGCGTGACGGCGGACGCCGCATCGGACGTAACGGCGGGTGCGATGCCGGATGCGGCCGCAGGAGTCACGGTGGACGTGCCAGCGGGCGCAAGAGCGGACGTCGTGGCGGACGTGCCCGTGGACGCACTGGTGGACGTGACGGCCGGTGCGGTGACGGACGTGACGGCTGGGCCGATGCCGGACGGGGCCGCGGGAGTCGTGGTGGACGTGCGGGCAGGGGCGCTGACGGATGTGACGGTGGGTGTGGCAGGCGACCTGCCCGCCGGCGCCGCGGCCGGCCTGTCGATCGACGCGACGGCTGACGTGGCGGCCGACATGACGGCCAACGTGGCAGCCGACGTGACGGCCGACGTGACGGCCGGGGCCGAAGCGGGGGTGTGGGGGGATGGCGGGGGTGAGGTCGTCACGGGCGATGCCACCCCACCGACGCTCGACGCTCTGCGAACGGTCATGGACCACCACCGCGACATCCAGCCCCAGCCCATGCCCTCCGTCCAGATCCCCCCGGGTGAGTACGGCCACGGCCACTGGGCGCCGGAGGACGTCGGGCCGGACGGCCCGCCGGGGACGATCGAGCCGGGGGCAGGAGAGCCGGGGGCAGGAGAGTCGAGGGCAGGAGAGTCGAGGGCGGGCGAGCCTATGCGCTCGGAGAGGGGGACGTGATGTACGCCGATCCGCCGGCCCCCAGGGCGAGGGGGCGGAACGAGGCGCCGCCGCCCGCTCCCACCGGCCCCGACGGCGTGCAGCATCCGTGGCGGTTCAACCCCGACTACACCAAGCTGGTCGAGGCGTGGGAGGAGGTGCTGCCGCGGCTGGAGACGTTGAGCACGGCCCTGGACAAGGCGTATTCGCTGGCCAGGAGCCCGCAGACGTGGGATGCGCCGGTGGGGGAGCGGTACGTGGAGGACATCAGGGAGTGGCGGAGGAGTCTGGCGCTCTACCGGCATGCGGTGCTGACGGCGATCAGTGACGCGGCGGAGGACACGCCGCGGTGGGTGCGGACGACGGATGTGCCGCAGCCTTTCTGGTGAGATGAATTTTCCGGGAATCTCCGGTTTCTGGGAAAAACGGACATTAGGGCGTACTGTGGAGAAATGGGTGCGCAACCCTACTACGGTCCGGACTTCGGAATGTTGCGGAGCCGGGATCCCGAGATCGCGCAGATCCTGATCGACGAGCTCGACCGGGCTCGCGCCGGGATCCAGCTCATCGCGAGCGAGAACTTCACCTCGCCCGCCGTGCTGGCCGCGCTGGGCTCCACCCTCACCAACAAGTACGCCGAGGGCTACCCGGGCCGGCGCTACTACGGCGGCTGCGAGGTCGTCGACCGGGCGGAGCGGCTGGCGGTGGAGCGGGCGCGCGCCCTGTTCGGGGCCGAGCACGCCAACGTCCAGCCGCATTCGGGCGCCTCGGCGAACCTGGCCGCCTATGCCGCCCTGCTCCAGCCGGGCGACACGATGCTGGCCATGGCGCTCCCGCACGGCGGCCATCTGACGCACGGCTCGAAGGTGAACTTCTCGGGAAGATGGTTCGACGTCGTGTCGTACGGGGTGCGGCGCGACACCGAACTGATCGACCTCGACGAGGTCCGGGATCTGGCGTTGCGGCACCGGCCGAAGCTCATCGTGTGCGGCGCGACGGCGTACCCGAGGTTGATCGACTATCAGGTCTTCCGCGGCATCGCGGACGAGGTGGGGGCGTGGCTGCTGGCCGACGTGGCGCATCCGGTGGGGCTGATGGCGGGCGGGGCGATCCCGTCGGCGGTGCCGTACGCGGACGTCGTGACGTTCACGACGCACAAGACGCTGCGCGGGCCGCGCGGCGGCGCGATCCTGTGCACGGGCGAGCTGGCGGGGAAGATCGATCGGGCGGTGTTCCCGTTCGTGCAGGGCGGGCCGCTGATGCACGTGGTGGCGGCGAAGGCGGTGGCGTTCGGGGAGGCGATGCGTCCGGAGTTCGCCGGTTACGCGCGGCAGGTGGTGGCGAACGCGCGGACGCTGGCGGACGCGCTGGCGGCGGAGGGGATGCGGGCCGTGTCCGGCGGGACGGACACGCATCTGGCGCTGATCGACCTGCGCGGGCTGGGCGTCTCGGGGGCGGAGGCGGAGCGCAGGTGCGCGGCGGCGGGGATCACGCTGAACCGCAACGCGGTCCCGTACGACCCGGAGCCGCCCGCGGTCACGTCGGGGATCCGGGTCGGGACGCCCTGCGTGACCACTCAGGGGATGGGGCCCCAGGAACTCAAGGAGATCGGCTCGCTCGTGACCCGGGCGGTGCGGTATCCGGGCAGCTCAGAGGAGGTCAGGGAAAGAGTTGCGGCTCTTCTCGCCATCCATCGTCCATATCTCAGCGAATATTAAGCGGTTCTGTGTCGATTTCCGGTCACAGCTGGCCGGAGCATCCGGGAAACTAGGTTCGTGCGCGAATACCTGTTCATGGCGCTCATCTCGGCGGCGGTCACGTATCTGCTGGTCCCGCTGGTGCGCCGCTTCGCCATCCGTATCGGCGCCATGCCCGAGGTTCGCGAGCGCGACGTGCACACCACGCCGACGCCCAGGCTGGGCGGCCTGGCGATGTACGGCGGCCTGGTCGTCGGCCTGCTGACCGCCCAGCAGCTCACCCACACGGGCGAGGCGCTGGCCGGCTACGACGCCGACGTGGTCAAGGCCCTGATCGTGGCCGGCGGGCTGATCACGGTGACGGGGTTCCTCGACGACTGGTGGGGCATGGACGCCTTCATCAAGCTCGGCGGGCAGATCGCGGCGGCGGGGGTGCTGGTCGCCTTCAACCTGCGGCTGCTCTACATCCCGCTGCCGAAGGACTGGGGCGGCTCGACCAGCCTCGACTACACGCTCAGCACGGTCATCACGATCCTGGTCGTGGTGGTGACGATCAACGCGGTCAACTTCGTCGACGGGCTCGACGGGCTCGCGGCGGGCATCGTCTGCATCGCGGCCATGGCCACGTGGGCGTACTCGATCTTCCTGGCGCAGAGCATGAGCGCCGGCAACATCACCACGACCGCCGCCATCGCGGCCGTGCTCATCGGCACCTGCCTGGGGTTCCTGCCGCACAACTTCCACCCGGCCAAGATCTTCATGGGTGACACGGGGGCGATGCTGATCGGCCTGGTGCTCGCCTCCTCGATCGTGACGGTGACGCCGCTCGACCCGGCCGCCATCGAGAGCGTGAACAAGGTGGGTGTGCTGCTGCCGCTGATGCTGCCGGCGGCGGTGCTGGTCCTGCCGCTGATCGACCTCATCACCGCCGTGGTGCGCCGCACCTCGCAGGGGCTGTCGCCGTTCGCCCCCGACCGCGGCCACCTGCACCACCGGTTGCTCGACATCGGCCACTCGCAGCGCCGCTCGGTGCTGATCATGTACGCGTGGGCGTTCCTGTTCGCCTTCGGCGTGGTGCTGCTGGCGCGCGTGGGTGTGCCGGTGCTGTGGTTCCTGGTGGTCATCGTCCTGGCGCTGGCCGTGCTGGTGCTCATGGCCGCCCCGCGCTGGCGGGGCAGGGGCGGGGCGCACTCCGCGCAGCGCAACAAGCAGCCCGACAACGACGACGGCCCGCCCACCGGCCCGATGCCGCCGATCCTGCCGGATACGCAGGTCAGAAGACCGCAGATGCCACCCGCCGACGGGTCGTCCCGCGAGCGCGCGACGGCCGAGGGCAATCCGGTCATTCCCGTCTTCCCGAGCCGTCCGTGATGCCGTCCTTGATCGGGAACTAGAAACGGCAGGTAAAAGCGGTCTTCCGTGAGCTTGTGATATCTTTCACGAGCAGGGACTCCAGACTTACCGGTTCTGGAGGTAGCAAACGCTCGCTTGATAACTCGTTGATGGAGCACCGATGCAGGCCAACGACGTGCGCGTACTCAAAGGCGCCGCGATCCCGACCGCGCTGGTTGGAGTGGTCGCCGTGGTCGTGGCGTTCCTGATGGCTGAGGGCAAGGGAGCGCTCGGCGCCGCCATCGGCGCTTTGCTCGTCGGGGTTTTCTTCAGCATCAGCGTGGTAGCGGTGTCCTATGCCGCCCGCGTCTCCCCGCAGATGATGGCGATCGCCGCGATGCTGAGCTACCTCGTCAAGGTCGTCGCCATCACGATCGTGCTCAGCGTCTTCGGTGACACCACGGCCTGGAATTCCAAGGCTTTCGCCTGGTCGGTCGTGGTCTGCACGCTCGTCTGGACGGGCTTCGAAGTACGCGGCTTCATCAAGACCAAGATGTTTTACGTCGACCCCGAAGCCAAGGTCCCCGGTAAGGGCGACTCATGAGGCTGGTTCATGGACGGGGTCCGATATGACTAGTCCTCTACTCGCCTGCTATCGTCAGGGCCGCGATGAGCGCACAGGAACGCCGACCGGAAGAAGACGGTCGCGACTTCGCCGATGCCATGTGGTCGATCCCCAGCTATCTGCTCGCCGGGATGATCGTCTATGGCGCGATCGGCTGGTTGCTGGACCGGTGGCTCGACACGTCCGCGTTCTTCCCCATAGGCACCGTCCTGGGGCTGATGCTTGCCGGCTATCTGGCCTACCGGAAGTTCTCTCGCTAGTCCGACGTAGCGAAAACTTCGCCGAGGAAACCCTTGTGATCCACTACGACGTTGAAGGGAACGCCGCGTGATTACGCTGACGGCCCCAGCCCACGGCGACGAGTTCACCGCGCCGACGCCGAACGAACTCTTCGACCTGCCTCCGATCATTCCCGGGGTCGAATGGTTCACCAAGCCGGTCCTGCTGGCCGTTCTCAGCGCGATCCTGGTGATCGGCCTGACCTGGGCCGCCTTCTCCAAGCCGAAGCTCGTGCCCCGGGGCATGCAGAACGTCGTCGAGTACGGCTACATGTTCGTCCGTGACCAGGTCGCCCGCCCGTTCCTGGGCAAGGACGCCGACCGGTTCATGGGCCTGCTGGTGACGCTGTTCTTCCTGGTCCTCGTCTGGAACCTGGCGGGCGTCGTGCCCATCGCCCAGTTCCCGGTGGCCTCGCACATCGCCTTCCCGGCGGTGCTCGCGATCTCGATCTACGTGCTCAAGATCTGGCTCGGCGTCAAGCACCAGGGCCTGGGCGGCTACTTCAAGAACATGATGTTCCCCCCGGGGCTGCCCAAGGCGATCTACGTGCTGCTGTCGCCGATCGAGTTCCTCTCGAACATGATCATCGCGCCGTTCACGCACGCCGTCCGACTCTTCGCCAACATGTTCGCCGGGCACATGCTGCTCGCGTTCTTCAGCATGGTCGGCTTCTGGTTCCTGTTCGAGAAGCTCACGCCGCTGGGCGCCCCTGTCGGCATCGTCGGTGTGGTCATGACGATCATCTTCACCGGCTTCGAGATCTTCATCCAGTTCCTGCAGGCATTCCTCTTCGCGATGCTGGCATCGATGTACATCGGTGGCTCCTTGCACGCAGAACACTGAGAACCACATACCGGAATATCCATGACCGGTGAGACTCCGCTTCACCGGCCGTCCAGTAAAGGAATAACAGTAATGAGCGTTCTCGCTGAGGTCTCCGGCAACGTCACCGCCATCGGTTACGGTCTCGCCGCCATCGGCCCCGGCATCGGCGTCGGCATCATCTTCGGTCAGGGCGTGCAGGCCATCGCCCGCCAGCCGGAGGCGTACGGCCTGATCCGCCAGAACATGCTCCTCGGCTTCGTCCTCACCGAGGCCCTCGCCCTGATCGGTCTGGTCGCGCCGTTCCTCTTCGCGAACCTCTAAAGACCAGAAGAATCCCTGACGAAAGGCTGCACCAATGAAACTGGCAGCTACGCTCCTCGCGGCGGAGGAGGGTGAGTTCAACCCGCTCCTCCCGCACACGTACGAGCTCGTCGTCGGTATCTTCGCGTTCCTCGTCGTCTTCTTCGTCGTCGGCAGGATGCTCGTCCCGCGTATCCAGAAGACGCTGGCCGAGCGGACCGACGCGATCGAGGGCGGCATCAAGAGGGCGGAGGAGGCCCAGGCGGAGGCTCAGGCCCTGCAGCGGCGCTACTCCGAGCAGCTCGAAGAGGCCCGTCGCGACGCGGCCAGGCTGCGCGAGGAAGCTCGCGAGCAGGCCGCGCAGATCAAGGCCGAGCTTCGCGAGGAGGCGCAGGCGGAGGCCCGCCGCCTCGTCGAGGCCGCGCACGCGCAGATCGAGGCCGACCGCCAGGCGGCCTTCGCCCAGCTCCGCACCGAGATCGGTCGCCTGTCGACCGAGCTGGCAGGCCGCATCGTCGGCGAGTCCCTCGAGGACGAGGCCCGCCAGAGCCGGATCGTGGACCGGTTCCTCGACGAGCTGGAGAGCTCCAACGCGCAGGCGGTGCGCTGATGCGCGGTTTGAGCAGGACCTCGCTGGCCGGAGTCGAAGAGCGCTTCAACGCGGTCGCCGGTAGTGCCGACCTCGGTTCGCTCTCCGACGAGCTGTTCGCGGTCGCGGATCTGCTCGACCGCGAGCACGGCCTGCGCCGCGCCCTGTCCGACCCGGCCAGGGCGGCCGAGCAGAAGGCGGGCGTCGTGCGCTCGCTGCTCGACGGCAAGGTGAGCGCCGCGGCCCTGGCCACCGCCGAGGCCGCGGTCTCGGCCCGGTGGTCCCGGGCCGGCGACCTGGCCGACGTGCTCGAACGGCTCGGCGTCGTCGCAGCGGCGGCGGAGGCGGAGAGCCAGAACAGGCTCGACGAGGTGGAGGACGAGCTCTTCCGCTTCGGCCGCATCGTCGCCGCCAACCCCGAGCTGCGCCGCGCGCTCGCCGACGCGGCCGCCCCCGAGGAGGGCAAGCGCGAACTGCTGCGCAACCTGCTCGAGGGCAAGGTCGCCCCGTCCAGCCTGCGCCTGATCACGCAGCTGGTGGTGCACCCGCGTGGGCGTAGCCTGGAAAGTGGCCTGGAAGAGGTCGGTCATCTCGTGGCGCAGCAGCGCCAGCGCCTCGTGGCGGTGGTGCGCAGCGCGGTCGAGCTGACCGCGGCGCAGAAGGAGCGCCTCGCAGCCTGGCTGCGCACCTCCTACGGGCGTGACGTGCACCTGAATGTCGAGGTGGACAAGCGAGTGCTCGGTGGGTTCTCGGTCCGCATCGGCGACGAGATCATCGACACCACCATTGTGGGACGAATCGAAGAAGTCCGCCGCCGGTTGGCCGGCTAGGCGATAGAGGGAGACAGAGTAGAGATGGCGGAGCTTACGATCCGGCCGGACGAGATCCGGGACGCGCTTGAGCGCTTCGTCCAGGCGTACGAACCGGAAGGCGCCGCGCGCGAGGAGATCGGGACCGTCGTCGACGCCGGCGACGGCATCGCCCATGTCTCCGGCCTTCCCTCGGCGATGGCGAACGAGCTGCTCGAGTTCGAGAACGGCACGCGCGGCCTGGCACTGAACCTCGACACGCGCGAGATCGGTGCCGTTATCCTGGGCGAGTTCAGCGGCATCGAGGAAGGCCAGACGGTCCGCCGGACGGGCGAGGTCCTGTCCGTGCCCGTCGGCGACAACTTCCTCGGCCGCGTGGTCGACCCCCTGGGCAACCCGCTCGACGGCAAGGGCGCCATCGAGGCCGAGGGCACGCGTGCCCTTGAGCTGCAGGCCCCCACCGTCGTTCAGCGGCAGCCGGTGAAGCAGCCGCTGCAGACCGGCATCAAGGCGATCGACGCCATGACGCCGATCGGCCGTGGCCAGCGCCAGCTGATCATCGGTGACCGTGGCACGGGCAAGACGGCCATCGCCGTGGACACCATCCTCAACCAGCGCGAGGGCTGGCTGTCCGGCGACCCCGAGCAGCAGGTCCGCTGCGTCTACGTCGCCATCGGCCAGAAGGGCTCGACGATCGCGCAGGTGAAGGCCCGCCTCGAGGAGGCAGGCGCGCTGGAGTACACCACCATCGTCGCCGCCCCCGCCTCCGACCCGGCCGGCTACAAGTACCTTGCCCCCTACACCGGCTCGGCCATCGGCCAGCACTGGATGTACCAGGGCAAGCACGTCCTGATCATCTTCGACGACCTGACCAAGCAGGCCGACGCCTACCGCGCCGTGTCCCTGCTGCTGCGTCGCCCGCCGGGCCGTGAGGCCTTCCCCGGCGACGTCTTCTACCTCCACTCCCGGCTGCTGGAGCGCTGCGCCAAGCTCTCCGACGACATGGGCGGTGGCTCGATGACGGGCCTGCCGGTCATCGAGACCAAGGGCAACGACGTGTCGGCGTTCATCCCGACCAACGTCATCTCCATCACCGACGGCCAGTGCTTCCTGGAGACGGACCTGTTCAACGCGGGTGTCCGTCCGGCCATCAACGTCGGTATCTCCGTCTCCCGAGTCGGTGGCTCCGCGCAGGTCAAGGCCATGCGCAAGGTCGCCGGTACGCTGAAGCTGTCGCTGTCGCAGTACCGCGACCTGGAGGCGTTCGCCGCGTTCGCCTCCGACCTCGACGCCGCCTCCCGCGCCCAGCTCGAGCGCGGTCAGCGGCTGGTCGAGCTGCTCAAGCAGCCCCAGTACTCTCCGTTCCCCGTCGAGAAGCAGGTCGTGTCGGTGTGGTCCGGCACCACCGGCGAGCTCGACGAGGTGCCGGTCGAGGACATCCGCCGCTTCGAGCAGGAGTTCCTCGACTACCTCCAGTCCTCGCACAAGGGGATCTTCGACGGCATCCGCGAGACCCGCGACCTGTCCGACGACGCGGTGACCGCTCTGAAGGACGCCATCACGGAGTTCAAGAAGGGCTTCACCACCTCCTCGGGTGAGCTGCTGGTCAAGGACGAGCCGGTGGCGCCGCTGGGGGCCGACGAGGTCGGCCAGGAGAAGATCAAGAAGGTCGTCCGTCCGGCGGCGGAGAAGTAGGACATGGGTGCCCAGCTAAGGCTGCTGCGGCGGCGGATCAACTCGGTCAAGTCGACCGCGAAGATCACGCGCGCCCAGGAGCTCATCGCCTCTTCACGGATCGTGAGGGCGCAGCAGCGGATGCAGGCGGCGCTGCCGTACGAGCGCGAGATCACGCGCGCCGTCACCGGCGTCGTCAGCAACGCGGCCAGCGTCGACCATCCGCTGACCGTGGCGAAGGAGAACCCCGCCAAGGCGGGCGTCCTCATCGTCACCAGCGACAGCGGCTTCTGCGGCGGCTTCAACGCCAACGTGCTGCGCGAGGCCGAGGCCCTGCGCGGGCTGCTGGAGAGCCGCGGGATGACCGTGGTGCCGTTCGTCACCGGGCGCAAGGGTGTCACCTGGCACACCTTCCGCAACCGGGAGATGGGCGGCAGCTGGGTCGGATTCTCGCGGAAGCCGGCCTACGCCGACGCCAAGGAGATCGCGGGCGTGCTCATCGACTCGTTCAAGGACGAGAACGGGATCGACGAGATCCACATCGTCTCGACCGAGTTCGTCTCGATGCTCACCCAGAACGTCGTGGTCAAGCGGGTCCTGCCGCTGGAGGTCGAAGAGACCGAGGCGACGGAGTCCACCGCGATCCCGCCGTACTTCGAGTTCGAGCCGACCGCCGGCGACGTACTGGAGTCGCTGCTGCCGCGCTACGTGGAGTCGCGCATCTTCACCGCGCTGCTCCAGTCCGCGGCCTCCGAGGAGGCCGCGCGGCGGCGCGCGATGAAGTCCGCGACCGACAACGCCAACGAGCTGATGCGGGTGCTCACCCAGCAGATGAACCAGGCTCGCCAGGCCGAGATCACCCAGGAAATCAGCGAGATCGTCGGTGGCGCCAACGCGCTCGCTGACGCCGCAGCGGGGAAAGAGTGAAATGACTGCAGAGGCTGTTGAAACTGTAGAAGCCCCCGCGGCCGGCACTGGCCGCGTGGCACGTGTCACCGGCGCCGTCGTCGACGTGGAGTTCCCCGTCGAGGCGATGCCCGACATCTATAACGCGCTCAAGGTCGAGGTGACCCTCGGCGGCGAGACCAAGACCCTGACGCTCGAGGTCGCCCAGCACCTGGGCGACAACCTCGTCCGCGCCATCTCCATGCAGCCCACCGACGGCCTGGTCCGCGGCCAGGCGGTCGCCGACACCGGCGCGCCGATCTCGGTGCCCGTCGGCGACGTCGTCAAGGGCCACGTGTGGAACGCGCTCGGCGAGACCCTCGACGTCCCCACCTCCTCGCTCAAGATCACCGAGCGGTGGGGCATCCACCGGCCGTCGCCGGCCTTCGACCAGCTCGAGTCCCGTACCGAGCTGCTCGTCACCGGCATCAAGGTCATCGACCTGCTCACCCCGTACGTGCAGGGTGGCAAGATCGGCCTGTTCGGCGGCGCCGGCGTGGGCAAGACGGTCCTCATCCAGGAGATGATCCGGCGCGTCGCCCGCAACTTCGGTGGTACGTCGTGCTTCGCCGGCGTCGGCGAGCGCACCCGTGAGGGCAACGACCTCTGGCTGGAGATGGAGGAGGCGGACGTCCTCAAGGACACCGCGCTCGTCTTCGGCCAGATGGACGAGCCGCCGGGCACCCGTCTGCGGGTCGCCCTGTCGGCGCTGACGATGGCGGAGTACTTCCGCGACGTGCAGAAGCAGGACGTGCTGCTGTTCATCGACAACATCTTCCGCTTCACGCAGGCCGGCTCCGAGGTCTCCACCCTGCTCGGCCGCATGCCGTCCGCCGTGGGTTACCAGCCCACGCTGGCCGACGAGATGGGTGTGCTCCAGGAGCGCATCACCTCGACGCGCGGTCACTCGATCACCTCCATGCAGGCGATCTACGTGCCCGCCGACGACATCACCGACCCGGCCCCGCACAACGCGTTCGCGCACCTCGACGCGCAGACCGTGCTGTCGCGGCCGATCTCGGAGAAGGGCATCTACCCCGCGGTGGACCCGCTCGACTCCTCCTCCCGCATCCTCGACCCGCAGATCGTCGGCGAGGAGCACTACCGGGTGGCCCAGGAGACCAAGCGGATCCTGCAGAAGTACCGCGAGCTCCAGGACATCATCGCCATCCTCGGTATCGACGAGCTCTCCGAAGAGGACAAGGTCACCGTCCAGCGGGCCCGCCGCATCGAGCGCTTCCTGTCGCACCCGATGTACGCGGCCGAGGCCTTCACCGGCCAGCCCGGCGAGACCGTGCCGCTCGACGAGACCATCGCCTCGTTCAAGGGCCTCTGCGCGGGTGAGTACGACCACCTGCCCGAGCAGGCGTTCTTCATGGTCGGTGGCATCGAGCAGGCCATCGCCAAGGCCAAGGAACTCGAGCGTCGCTAATCGCCCCCACGGTGGTGGTACGGGGTTGATCTGCCGTACCACCACCTGATCGGAAAGGAACCTACACAAGTGGCGAAGCTACGCGTAGGGGTTGTCTCACCCGAGCGTGAGATCTGGTCGGGCGAAGCCGACATGGTGATTGCCAAGACCGTGGACGGCGAGATCGGTATTATGCCGCAACACGCACCTGTGCTCGGCGTCCTCGTCGAGGGCGGCGTGCTGCGCGTGAAGCGGGAAGGCGAGCCGGAGCTGGTGGCGGCGGTGCACGGAGGGTTCATCTCCGTCGCCGACGACGAAGTCTCCGTCCTCGCCGAAGTGGCCGAGCTCGGCTCCGAGGTCGACGTCGCGGCTGCCCGCGACGCACTCGACCGGGCTCAGGCCTCGATCGAGGCCAACCAGGAAGACGCCGACGCGGCAATCGAGGCCAAGCGTGCCAGGGCCCGGCTGCGCGCGGCGGGCGAAGAGGTTTAATACATAGCAAGAAGCGTTCAGGGGGGCGGCATGGTGGCGACGGTTGTGATTCTCGTAGTGCTGCTGGCCGCCCTCATCGTGCTGCGCGGGGTGACGCTCGCCCGCTCCCGCGGCAGCGTCCCCTGTCGCCTGCGCGTCGGAGACCGCGGGTGGCAGAGCGGGGTAGCCCGCTACGCCGACGGCGAGCTCCACTGGATCCCGCTGCTCGGCATCCGACTCAGGCCGCGTCACGCAATCGCGAGACGCGGCCTTGTCGTATCCGCCCGCCGCGAGATCGACGGCGGGCTGTTCGCGGTGGACTGCACGGGGAGCACGCGGGGGGTTTCGCTGGCGATGAGCGCCGACGCGATGACCGGGTTCCTGGCGTGGCTGGAATCCGCCCCGCCCAGCGCTTATCTGGACGTCGCCTAGCTAGCCTTCCGCGCTCTGGCTGGCGTGCAGGGCGTGCGCCTGCGGATGCTGCATTGCGGCGTGCGAGCAGGCCAGGGTTGCGTTGTGAGCCGGAGCGGGCCTGGGCCGCGTGGTGAGATGCGAACGCGCGGCTGCGATGCGAAGCGAGCAAGCCGCGCGCGCGGGCGCGCAACATGTGCCGCGTCGGTGAGGTGGTGTGCGTCGGAGCTCGGCGCCGTGTACGGCGGCTCGTGACGACGGCCTTGAGCCGCGCATAGAGGCGGCGGCCTGGAGCCGTGGAGGCGGCGGGGTGAGACGCGCGTAGGGGGCTCGCTGAGGCGGTGGGGTCAGCCGCGCTTGTAGAGGCGGTCCGCCGGGCGCGAAGTGAGGTTGCGCGCCGAAGTGGCGAGCTGAGGCCGTGGTCAGGGTCAGCGGGTGGCGCCGGGTTTCCAGAGGGGTTCGTTGCCGTTGTGGGCCACGCGGCAGGCGACGAACAGCAGGTCCGAGAGGCGGTTGAGGTATTTGGCCGTCAGCGGGTTCATGTCCTCGTGCGCCTCCAGGGCCGCCCACGCCGTACGTTCCGCGCGCCGGACCGTGACGCGGGCCACGTGGAGGGCGGCGGTGGCGGGGTCGCCGCCGGGGAGGATGAAGCTGCGCAGCGGCTTGAGGTCGGCGTTGAAGCGGTCGATCTGCTCTTCGAGGCGGTCGATGTAGCCCTGTTCCACCCGCAGCGGCGGGAATTCCGGGTCGGGGATGACGGGGGTGGCGAGGTCGGCGCCGACGTCGAAGAGTTCGTTCTGGATGCGGGCGAGGACGTCGGCGAGGGCGGTGGGGAAGGTGCCGTGGGAGAGGGCGAGGCCGAGGTGGGCGTTGGCTTCCTCGACGTCGGCGTAGGCGGCGAGCCGGGGGTCGGTCTTGGTGGTGCGGCTCATGTCGACCAGCGCCGTGGTGCCGTCGTCGCCCGCGCGGGTGTAGATGTGGGAGAGAACGACGGGTTTGTCTTTGTCGGCGCGTGTCATGGCTTCAGGGTAGTGAAGCGGCCGGCCGGGGTCCCGGTGCGGGGGTGACAAATGTCATCGGATTCCTCCGCAGGGTCCACATCGGGGCGGTGATTTCCGCGACTACCTGGGCGAACCAGGCTGAAGCCACTATTGACCCATGACGAAGGAGATGACCTGATGCTCGAGATCAGCGAGCTGCGCAAGCGTTTCGCGGGCGGCCCCGGCGCCCCCGGCGGCAAGGTCGCCCTCGATGGGATCAGTTTCACGGTGCGGCCGGGGGAGATGTTCGGGTTCGTGGGTGCGAACGGCGCGGGCAAGACCACGACGATGCGCATCGTGATGGGCGTGCTGCAGGCGGACTCCGGCTCGGTGAGCTGGCAGGGCAGGCCCCTCGGTTACGACGACCGGCAGCGGTTCGGGTACATGCCGGAGGAGCGCGGCCTGTACCAGAAGATGCGGGTCGCCGAGCAGATCGAGTACTTCGGGCGCCTGCACGGGCTGAGCGCGCCGGCGGCGAAGAAGGCCACCGACGACCTGCTGCAGCGGCTTGGGCTGACCGAGCGCAGGGGCGACGCGGTGCAGGCGCTGTCGCTGGGCAACCAGCAGCGCGTGCAGCTCGCCGTGGCGCTGGTGCACGACCCGGAGGTGCTGATCCTCGACGAGCCGTTCTCGGGCCTGGACCCGATCGCGGTGGACGCGCTGGCCACGGCGCTGCAGGAGCGGTGCAGGGGCGGCGTGCCGGTGATCTTCTCCAGTCATCAGCTCGAACTGGTGGAGCGGCTGTGCGACTCGGTGGGCATCGTCTCGGCGGGCCGCATGGTGGCCTCCGGGACCGTGGCCGACCTGCGTGCGGCCGAGAGCGGCACGCTGCGCGTCGTCGTCCGGGCCCCGGCTCCGGGCTGGGCCGACGGCCTGCCCGGCACGGTGACCGTGAGCGGCTCCCGGCAGATCCTGCTGACGGACGAGGGCGACGACCAGGAGATCCTGCGCCGCGCCATGAAGGCCGGTCACGTCGAGCACTTCGGCGTCGAGCAGCCGACCCTCACCGAGATCTTCAAGGAGGCCGTGGCGTGAACGGTTTGCTGCTGGTCGCCAGGCGCGAGGTCAGCACGCAGGTCAGGACCAGGGCGTTCGTGATCGGCCTGCTCGTCACGGCCCTGCTGGTCGGGGCGGTGTCCTTCCTGCCCAAGATCATGGGCGGGGGCGACTCGTACAAGCTGGGGCTGGTCAACTCGCAGCAGTTGCCGCTGCACGCCGCCGCGCCGGACATCGAGTTCGAGTGGCGCAAGTTCGCCGACGAGGCGGCGGCGAAGCAGGCCGTGCTCGCCGGCGACGTGGACGCGGTGCTGGTCGACAACGCCAGGGTGCTCACCGACGGGGAGATCAACACCGAGCTCGGGGTGCTGCTGCAGAGTGTCAACCGGGAGTTCAAGCTGGGCGCCGCGGGGGTGGCCATCCCGCCGCTGGAGATGCAGTCGGTGGGCGCCGACACCCGGTACCAGGAGGCCCGGCAGGGCATCGCCACCGTGCTCGTGCTGCTGCTGTTCATGCTGCTCATGGGCCAGATCGTGATGGTGGCCATGGGGGTGGTCGAGGAGAAGGGCAGCCGGATCGTGGAGATCCTGCTGGCCGCCGTGCGGCCGTGGCAGCTCCTCGGGGGCAAGATCCTCGGGCTGGGCGTGGTCGGCCTGATCAACCTGGGCACGATCCTGGTCATCGGCCTGGCCGCCTCGTCGGTCTCCGGCCTGGCCGCCGACTTCCCGCCGGGGATGGTGGGCCTGGTGGTCGCGGTGCTCGTGTGGTTCGTGCTCGGTTACGCCTTCTTCGCGACGCTGTCGGCGGCGTTCGCCTCGCTGGTCTCCCGCCAGGAGGAGGTGAACACCGTCCTGACCCCGCTCACCATGATGATCATGGTGACGTACTTCGTGTCGTTCTACGTCACCAACGAGCCCACGGGCACGCTGGCCACGGTGCTGTCGTACGTGCCGCCGTTCTCCTCCATGGTCATGCCGGTGCGGATGGCCGCGACCGAGGTGCCGATGTGGCAGGTCGGGCTCTCCATGGTGGCGATGGCGCTGGCCGTGGTGGTGGTGCTGAAGATCGGCTCCACCGTGTACGAGCGGGCCGTGCTGCGGACGGGGGCCAGGCTGAAGTTCGGCGAAGTGTTGCGCAGCCGGTAGATGGACGAGATCGAGCAGGCGCGGCGATACACCAGGCACGTCCTGGTCTCGGGGATCGCCGCCACCTGGCTGGTCATCGTCGTCTGCGCCGCCTCCCGGCTCGACGCGGGGCTGCTGAGCTGGTGGCGCACCGCGCTCGCGGTCGTCCCCGCGGCCCTGTTCACGTGGTTGTGCCCGCGCATCATCCGGGCGATCCTGGACCGTCGTCACCCCACCCGGCTGGTGGTGGTGGCGGCGGTCCTCGCGCTGACCGCGGCCCTCGCGGGCGGGCCGGACCTGACGGCCTGGGGGTTCATCCTCATGGCCTGGCTGTCCATCGCCACGCTGAACCTGCCACGGCGCACCTCGCTGCTCATCTCGGCCGGCACGTGGCTGGTCAGCGTCGCGGCGGCGGCCGTGACCTGGCGGGACAACCTGTTCACCGTCGGGCTGCACCTGACGTTCGAGGAGGTGGTGTTCCTCAACGCGCTGATGTTCGGGGTGATGTGCGCGGCGATGCCGCCGTCCAACCGGCTGTGGGTGTGGATCTGGACGCTGGCGGAGCAGGTGCACGGGGGACGCGAGGCGCACACGAAGCTGGCGCTGGCCGAGGAGCGGCTGCGCTTCGCCAGGGACCTGCACGACCTCGTGGGCCACCAGCTCTCGGCGATCGCGGTGAAGACGGAGCTGGCCGTGCGCCTGTCGGACGTGGACGCGGCCGCCGCCAAGGCCGAGATGGCCGAGGTGAACGGCCTGACCAGGAAGGCGCTCAAGGACCTGCGGCAGGCCGTGCGCGGCTACCGCGAGCTTGACTTGGCCGCTGAGGTGAATAGCGTGAAAGGTGTGCTCGAAGCGGCCGGGGTCCGCTGCGAGGTGCGCCTGCCCTACCGTGAGCTGCCGGTCGGCGTGGCGCCGGTGTTCGCCTACGCGGTGCGCGAGGCGGTGACGAACGTGCTGAAGCACAGCGACGCGTCGTTCTGCGAGATCACCATCCGCTTCACGGAGCGGGAGGCGGAGCTGCGCGTGCGCAACGACGGGGTGGCCCGCCGGCAGGCGGCGGACCTGGGCAGCGGCCTGGCGGGCATGGGGGAGCGGCTGGCCGCCGTGGGCGGCGAGCTGCGGGCGGGCCCGGCCGCCGGCGGGCACTTCGTGCTCGCCGCCGTCGTGTCGCTGCCCCTGCCCGGCGTGTAGGAAAAACCTCCGGAATGTAGAAGAGCCGGCCTGGTGGGTAGGGGAGTAGGTACGTGCGTACGTGCGCGAGCAAGGAGGTGGCATGCGCGTCCGGGGCAATCCGGGTGCCCAGGTGGTACGGATCGGGGCCCGGCTCGACGCCGGCACGTCGGCGCCGGTGCGTGAGCGCCTGCACAGAGCGCTCGACGCGGGCGAGGGCGACCTGATCCTCGATCTCTCCAAGCTGGAGATGATCGACGCCACCGGCCTCGGCGTGCTCGTGGGGGCGCACAGGCGCGCGCTGAGCGTCGAGCGCCGCCTTGTTCTTCGGGGGGTGCCACCGAGGATCATGCGGATACTCGCGGTGACCCGGCTGAATCGGGTGCTGCACGTGGAGGCTCCGGCGGCCGCGGTGGCCTGAGGTGACATATCGGAGCGGGTGACGATCAGCCGGCACCCGCTCTTTCCCTGCTTAGACAAAATGTAGTTTTCGGCCCGCCGACTCTGCTAAACGCCCGATGAATGGCCGGTGGATAACGCGTTCAGGCGGTGCCGAGGCTGCGGTTGAAGATGTGGACGGCGACCGCCACGAGTTCGTCGATGTCCGGCTGGTCATCCGCGAGCAGCCATTCGATGAGCAACTCTTGTAACGCCCCAATTACTCCGAGTGCGACCAGGCGGCGATTCAAGTCGCTGCCCAGCGGAAAATCCGCGGACGCCTCCTCGACCAACCTCGCGAACGAGGCCACGGCGCGCTGACGGGAGAGTGTCAGGACGTCTCCCGACCTGCGCACCTCGACATGCATGATGCGTGCCCGCCGCCAGTCGGCCGTTGTGAATTCGATATAGGCGCGAATCCCGGCCTTGACTCTTCCGTCAAGCGTCTGGGGGGCCTCCGCCACCGCCTTGGCGACGACCGACAGGCTTTCCTCCACGCAGCGCTCGTGCAGGGCCTGGAGGAGCTCCTCCCGCCCGCCGAAACATTCGTAGAAGGCGCGGTTGGAGATCCGCGCCTCCGAGCACAGCCTTTCGATGGTCGTCGCCGTGAAACCCGGCTTCGCGTATAGCGTGTACGCGGCCGTCATCAGCCGCTCGCGTCTGTCTGCCAGCCTTTGCTCAGCCGACATTCCCCGGTAAGACCGGTTCACATTCCACCCGTCCAACATGATCGTGGCCCCCAGAGCACACAATTATGGACGGATGATCCGTTAAGGGAAAGGGTAAGAAGATTATCTTTTACGTCGTCCGTGCAAGAACGTGACGAGTCTGACCAGTCGCTCAAGCTCCGCGGGCCCTCGATTGAACGAGGTGAGGTTCATCCCGGGCATCGCGAAGCGCTGCCGGGCGATGGCCTTGGGCCGGGCGAACTCGCGCAGGCCGTCGGCCCCGTGGATCCTGCCGAACCCCGAATCGCCGACCCCGCCGAACGGCAGCGCGGGCACCCCGGCGAAGGAGATGACGGAGTTGATCGCGGTCATCCCGCTGCGCATGAGGCGCGCCAGCTCCGCCGCGCGGCGCGCGTTCCTGCTGAAGATGGTGCCGCCCAGCCCGTACGCCGACGCGTTGGCCAGCGACAACGCCTCCTGGGCGTCGCGGGTGCGGCGCACGGTGATGGTCGGGCCGAACGTCTCCTCCCGAACGGCGGGGGAGTCCTCGGGCACGTCCTCGACGATCACCGGGTCCACGTACGGCGCCCGCACCGACTCGGGCCCGCCGGCGATCACCCGGCCCGACTTCGTGGCGTCGTCGATGTGCCGCTTGATGACGTCCACCTGACCCGGCATGGTGATCGGCCCGTAGTGCTCGCCGGCCTTCACCTTCGTCACCCGCTCGGACAGCTCGCGGATGAAACTTTCATAGACGGCGTCGACGACGTAGACCCGCTCGACGCCGACACAGGTCTGCCCGGCGTTGGCCATCGCGCCCCACAGGCAGGCGTCGGCGGCGGCCCCGAGGTCGGCGTCGGCATCGACGATGAACGCGTCCTTGCCGCCGCACTCGGCCACGATCGGCGTGAGGTTCTCGGCGCAGGCGGCCATGACCCGCTTGGCGGTGGCGGTGGAGCCGGTGAAGGCCACCTTCTTCACGCGGGGGTCGGCCGCCAGCGCCGCGCCGGTCTCGCCCAGCCCCGTCACCGTCTGGAACACGGGGTGCTCGGGCACCGACTCGCGGAAAAGCTCGGCCAGCCGCACGCCGACGCCCGGAGTCAGCTCGCTGGGCTTGAACACGATCGCGTTGCCGGCCGCGAGCGCGTACGCGATGGAGCCCATGGGGGTGAAGACCGGATAGTTCCAGGGGCCGATGACGGCGACGACGCCGAGGGGCAGGTACTCCAGCGTGGCGGCCAGGTTGAGCCCGATCATGCCGGTGGCCACGCGGCGGCGGCCGAGCACCTTCTGGGCGTTGCGCGCGGCCCAGTCGAGGTGCGTGAGCGTGAGCACGAGCTCCAGCGTGGCATCGCCCACCGGCTTGCCCGTCTCCTGGTGGACGAGCGTGGCCAGCTCCTTCAGGTGCTGGGCGAGGACCGCCTTGTAGTCGAGCAGCCGCCGCCGGCGCTCGGCCGGGCCGAGCGCGGCCCACCAGGCGGCGGCCTCCTCCGCCCGGCCCACCGCCTCGTGCACGGCGTCGGGGGTCTGCTTCGGGTGACTGTCGACGATCTCGCCGGTCGCCGGGTTGATGGAGTCGAACGTCAGCGTCGTCATGGCGTCACCATAATCCGGTAAGGCGTCACTTACCAGGATCAGGGGGCAGGTCGCCACATCCCCCAGACCGGCGGCCCGCCGGGCAGCGTGAAGCGCTCGGTGACGCGGAAGCCGTGCTTCTCGTAGAAGGGGACGTTCGACTCCTTGCTGCTCTCCAGGTAGACGGGCCCGTCGCAGCGGGCCAGCCCCGCGCGCAGCAGCGCGCCGCCGACGCCCGTGCCCCGCAGCTCGGGCACCGTGCCGAGCTGCGCCAGGTACCAGTGCGGCTGCTCGGGCCGGTGGCGGGCCATCGTCTCCTCAAGCGTCATCCCGTACGTCACCCGGTCCCCCATCGCGGCGACCAGGCCCGGGATCCCGGCCTCCTCGTCGGGCCGGTGACCGGGCGGATCCCACACCGCCACCCCGGAGACGTCGCCGGCGACGTCGGTGACGGCGTGCATGTGCCGGGCCAGCGCGACGAACATGGCGGCGGTGCCCTCAGGATCCGGCAGCAGCCACCTGATCACCGGATCGTCGTGGAACGCCCTGGCCAGCGCGTCGCCGATCGCCTCCGCCTCGTCCTCCCACCGGGCCGCTCGGATCAGCATCCCGCTCACTCCTCGCCCAGCCAGGACCCGTGGAAGCCGGCCGGCACGCGGCGCGGCAGCCGCACCGAGGCCACGTCCGACAGGTCGCGGGCGTCCAGCACCAGCAGCTCCGAGGCGTCGCCCCTGGTCACCACGGACAGCAGCCACCCGTCGTCCTCGCCGGTCGCCCCCTCGGCCGGCACGAACACGGCCTCGCCCGTGTCGCCCCCGGTCCTCCTGACCTGCGAGTCGCCGTCGCGCTGGTCGTACTTGACCACGCCGTCGCCGGCCACCGTGTAGAGGTAGCGGCTGCGCCGCCCGAGCAGGCTCTCGTTGAACGTGGGGAACTCCACCCCGCGGTCGTCCAGCGCCTCCTCCTTCACCGCGCCGCTCGCCGGGTCGAGCGTCCACCGGTGCAGCGCCGCGGCCCCCGACGCGGCGGCGGACACGGCGGGGTCCTCGGCGCCGCCGATGCGGCCCCAGAGCGCCGTGAAGCGGTCGCGGGTGTACCGGGCCGCGTTGAGGACGATGCGCCCGTCAGCGTCCTCCCAGGCGTTGCCGACGTGGAAGACGTAGCAGGGGTCCACCTCGAACCAGCGGGTGGGGCCGCCCGCCCTGGGCGTCACGCCGATCCTGGCGCCGTAGTCGTCCTCCCACGCGTACGGCATGCCGCCGCGCTCCAGGCGGAACACCATGGGCAGGTCGAGCCAGAGAAGGTGGTGCTCGGTGACGGCGAAGTCGTGCATCATCGTCGAGCCAGGCACGTCGATCCGCCTGCTCTCCACCAGCTCGCCGGCCGCCGAGAGCCGGTGGTAGGTGAGGTAGGGCGGGAAGAAGCCGTAGCCGAAGAAGTGCAGCTCGCCGGTGACCGGGTCCTCCTTGGGGTGGGCGGTCATCGCGGTGGTGAGCCGGCCGCCGAAGTCGACCGGGCCGACGGTGTCGAGCTCGGGCGTCACCTCGTACGGGAAGCCGTTCTCGACCAGCGCCAGGATGCGGCCGGAGTGCCGGACGACGTGCGTGTTGGCGGTGACGGCGGCCAGGTCGACGCCGCTCTCTCCGACGAACGGGGCGTCGTCGGTGAACTTCTTCGTGCGCACCCACCGGTTGCGGTACCACTCGGCGCGGCCGTCGCGCAGGCGCACGCCGTGCAGCATCCCGTGGCCGGTGAACCAGTGGCCGGGATCCTCGCCGTGGCGGGGGTTGGGGCCGTTGCGGAAGTAGCGGCCGGTGAGCTCGGCGGGCAGCTCGCCGGTGACGGCCAGGTCGTGGGCGTCGATCTCGTCGGGGACGGGGGCCAGGGTGCCGCTGAGGTAGTAGGGCTGTGCCATCGATCCTCCAATATTGATAGGTCGAACGTAAAACGTCCAGCAGCGACCTGTCAATATAGGAATGTCGGAGCGTGAGAAGGGCCGCCTCGCCCAGGGGAGGCGGCTAGAAGAGGGTGGGGTTCTCCGGCTCGATGCCGCGCAGGGCGTCGTAGTCGAGCGTCACGCAGTCGATGCCGCGGTCGGTGGCCAGCACCCGGGCCTGCGGCTTGATCTCCTGGGCGGCGAAGACGCCGCGCACGGGCGACAGCAGCGGGTCGCGGTTGAGCAGCTCCAGGTAACGCGTGAGCTGCTCGACGCCGTCGATCTCACCGCGCCGCTTGATCTCCACCGCCACCGTCGCGCCCTTGGAGTCGCGGCACAGGATGTCGACGGGGCCGATCGCCGTCATGTACTCGCGCCGGATCAGCGAGTAGCCCTCGCCCAGCGTCGTGATGTGCTCGGCGAGCAGCTCCTGGAGGTGGGCCTCGACGCCGTCCTTGATCAGCCCGGGGTCGACCCCCAGCTCGTGACTGGAGTCGTGGAGGATCTCCGCCATGGTCAGGACCAGCTTCTCGCCGGTCTTGCCGTGGGTGACCGTCCAGGTCTCGCCGTCCTCCTTGAGCTTGCACGGCGGATTCATCCAGTTGAGCGGCTTGAAGGCACGGTCGTCGGCGTGAATGCTCACGCTGCCGTCCGCCTTGATCAGGACGAGCCTCGGCGCCATCGGCAGGTGAGCCGTGAGCCGTCCAACGTAATCCACGCTGCATCGCGCGATGACCAGCCGCATGACCGTCCACCTTAGTGCCTCTGGAAAACTGGACGCATGGCGTTCCCAAGGGTGAGTGTGGCAGGTACGAGCACGAGCGGGCTCTGTCGCCGATGAGCCCTCGCCGTGCCCGCCGCAGGGAGTCCTCCCGCCCTTTCGGCTTCCCGACCGGCCTCGACAAGGTGGAGGAGTGGCCCGACGGGGAGTGGAAGGTGCGCATGCTCACCGGCGCCTCCTCCACGAAGAACTACCGGTGCCCCGGCTGCGACCAGGAGATCCGCAGCGGGCAGCCGCACCTCGTGGCCTGGCCCAACTGGCCGGGGGGCGACGAGGAGCGCCGCCACTGGCACCAGACCTGCTGGCGTAAGAGACTCGACCGCGGCCCGGGCCGCACCCGCTACTGAAGGGACCTATCGGTGGAGATTCGCGCGGCCACGGTGCTGCCCGCCCGGCGGGAGCCGATCGAGCTGCACACGGCCGACGGCCTGACCCTGGTCGGCGAGCTGGCCCAGCCCGCCGACCGGCCGCCCGTCGCGACGCTGGTGACGCTGCACCCGCTGCCGACCCACGGCGGGTTCATGGACAGCCACGTCTACAAGAAGGCCGCCAACCGGCTGCCCGCGCTGGCCGACCTGGCCGTGCTGCGCTTCAACACCCGCGGCACCTCCTCCGAGCGCGGCACCTCGCAGGGGGCGTTCGACGGCGGCGAGGGCGAGCGGTACGACGTGGCCGCCGCGCTGGAGTACGCCGAGTACCACGACCTGCCCCGCGTGTGGGTGGTCGGCTGGTCGTTCGGCACCGAGCTGACGCTGAAGTGGGCGCACGACCCGCTGGTGGAGGGTGCGATCCTGCTGTCGCCGCCGCTGCACAGGGCCACCGACGCCGACCTCGACGCGTGGGCGGAGTTCGGCCGGCCGCTGACGGTGCTGGTGCCGGAGTTCGACGACTACCTGCGCCCTGAGGAGGCCCGTGCCCGGTTCGCCAGGGTGCCGCAGGCGGAGGTCATCGGGGTCGAGGGCGCCAAGCATCTGTGGGTGGGCGAGCCGTACGTGCGGATCGTGCTGAACGAGATCGTCAAGCGGGTCAATCCGGCCGCCTGGCCGCTCCCGACGGAGGTCTGACGGAAACTTCCGCTCATAGTGCGGTCATGAAGAAATCTTTGAGCAGAATGACCAGAACTATGGACGCGTGCCGGGGCGGAGGTGAGAATCCGATCGTCAATCGAAGATCGTGGAGACGCGCCGGGCGGCCTCCGTCCCGAGCGTAATCCCTGCTCGGCATGGGCGAGGCACGTATGCGGGTAGTGCATGGACTGGTCGCGGCAGCGTTATCTATCACAGCTTTGACAGTCCCCCAATCGGTGTCCGCTCAGACGGAGCCGGAACAGGGGCCGATCCAGAAACAGGGGCTGATCCAGGAACAGCGGCCGATCCAGGAGCGGGCCGCGGTCGCCGCCGCCCGTGAGGCCGGGCAACCGGTCGAGGTGGAGTCGATGCGCAGCGAGACCCGCACGGTCTTCGCCCAGCCCGACGGCACCCTCAAGATGGAGCTGAACGTCCGGCCCATCCGGGTGCGCAAGGAAGGCCGGTGGGTCCCCGTGGACACCACGCTGCGCCTGCGCCCCGACGGCGCGGTGGAGCCGGTGGCCGCCGCGGTCGGGCTCGCGTTCTCCGGCGGCGGCGACGCCCCGCTGGCCCGCCTCTCGCGCGGCGGCAAGTCGATGGAGCTCGGCTGGACCGGCCCGCTGCCCAAGCCCACGCTGAGCGGCGACACCGCCACCTACGCCGAGGTCATGCCCGGCGTGGACCTCCAGGTCACCGCCGACGTGGACGGCTTCTCGCACCTGCTCGTCGTCAAGTCGCGGGCCGCCGCCGAGAGCCTGACCGAGCTGACCTACCCGCTCTCGGCCCAGGGGGTGAAGCTGGAGGCCGACCAGGCGGGCAACCTGGAGGCCACCGACGACAACGGCGGCACGCTGTTCGTCGCCCCCACCCCGAAGATGTGGGACTCCGAGGGCATCACGAGCCCGAAGGCGCTCAAGGAGGGCCGCTCGCCCGAGGCCCGCGAGGCCACCATGGGCGTGCAGCTCAAGGGCAGGCAGCTGCGACTCAAGCCCGACAGGAAGATGCTGACGGACGCGAAGACCGAGTTCCCCGTCTACCTCGACCCGTACTTCTCGGCCGCCCGCAACGCGTGGACCGCCGTCTGGAGCAACTGGCCCAACTCCAACTACCTCAACTCCAGCGACGTCGCCCGGGTCGGCCACGTCGAGTCGCAGAAGAACCGCTCGTTCTTCCAGATGAACACCGGCTCGACCATCCACGGCAAGCAGATCATCAAGGCGACGCTGCGCACGTACGAGACGTGGTCGTACTCGTGCAGCGCCCGCAAGGTCGAGGCGTGGGCCACCAACTCCATCAGCAAGTCCACCACCTGGAACAACCAGCCCTCCTGGGTGACGCTGCTCGACACCAAGAACGTGGCCAAGGGCTGGGGCGCGAGCTGCCTGCCCGGCGGCGTCGAGTTCGACGTCACGCCGCAGGTCGTCAACGCCGCCGCCAAGAGCTGGGCCAACGTCACCATCGGCCTGAGAGCCACCAGCGAGACCGACGTCTACGCGTGGAAGAAGTTCAAGAACAACCCGAGCCTGGTCATCGAGTACAACTCGGTGCCGTCCACCCCGGTGGCCGCCGACGTGTGGTCGGACCCGGGCGGCCCGTGCGTCTCCGGTGACGGCCGCCCGATCATCAGCTCCGCCACGCCCAAGCTGTGGGCCAAGCTGAAGGACACCGACAACTCGGTCAAGGGCCGCTTCGAGTGGTACAACGCCGCGGGCGTCAAGACCGGCGAGTACGTCACCCCGCTCGGCTCCACCGGCACCGCCTTCTCCGCCACGATCCCGCAGACCCTGTACGCCGACGGCGCGCTGATCCGCTGGCGGGTCCGGGCCGAGGACGGCAAGGCCACCAGCGCGTGGAGCCCCTGGTGCGAGGCCACCGTGGACGCGACCGCGCCCGGCAGGGAGCCGGAGGTCTCCTCGCCGCAGTTCACCGAGAACGGCTGGAGCGACGGCGTCGGCCTGCCCGGCACGTTCTCCTTCGGCCCGAACGGCGTCACCGACGTGGCCGCGTACCTGTGGGGCCTGGACTCCACGCCGAAGACGGAGGTCGCCCCCGGCCAGGACGGCACGGCCACGATCGCGCTGACCCCGCGCCACGACGGCCCGAACCTGCTGTCCGTGCGCAGCAAGGACCGCGCGGGCCAGCTCGGCCCGATCAGGACCTACGTCTTCAACATCAACTCCGGCAAACCGGCCAGCGGCCACTGGCCGATGGACGAGGGCCAGGGCACCACGGCCGCCGACGCCGCCGGCGCGCACCCGGCCACGCTCAGCGGCGCCACGTGGACGACCGGCAAGACCGGCTCCGCGCTCAAGCTGGCCGGCTCCTACGCCCAGACCGGCGGCCCCGTCATCGACACCAGCCGCAACTTCACCGTCACCGCCTGGGCCCGCCTGACCGGCACCGCCGCCTCGGCCACCGCCGTCACCCAGGAGGGCGGCCGGACGGGCGCGTTCGCCCTGCAGTACTCGAAGGCCGACGACCGGTGGGCGCTGAGCCTGACCGGCTCGGACACCGACGGCGCGCCCGTCGTGCGCGCCCTGTCGGCCGCCGCGCCGCGCCTGAACGAGTGGACCCACCTGGCCGGCGTCTACGACTCGGCGACCCGCCAGATCACGCTCTACGTGAACGGCAGGCAGGAGGGCACCGCCACCGTCACCGCACCATGGAACGCCACGGGCCCCCTGACGATCGGCCGCGGAAAGGCTGGCGGGGCGGCTTCGGACCCCTGGACCGGGGACGTCGACGAGGTGCGCGCCTACGGCCGCGCGATGTTCGCCGACGAGGTCGCCGATCTGGTCAACAGCGCTGCCACGCTGGTGGGCCACTGGATGCTGGACGAGGAGTCCGGCACGTCGGCGGCCGACTCCTCGGGCCGGTCGAGCGCCGCGACGCTCTCCGGAGCCGCCTCCTGGACGCCCGGCTGGCTGGACGGGGCGCTCGCGCTGGACGGCGTGAACGGCTTCGCCCAGACGAGCGGCCCCGCCGTCAACACCAGGTCCGGCTTCACCGTGGCCGCCTGGACGCAGCTCGACTACCTGCCTGCCCGTGACACCGCGGCGGTGGCGCAGCCCGGCGGGCGGGCCGCCGGGTTCCAGCTCGGCTTCGACAAGGAGCAGGGCAGGTGGACGCTCGGCATGTCCGCCGCCGACACCGACACCGCCGCCCTCGTACGGACCCGCTCCGACGCCATCCCGAACCCGCTGGAGTGGACGCACGTCGCCGGCGTGTACGACGCGCTGGCCGGCGAGCTGCGCGTCTACATCAACGGCCGGCTGTCGGCCACCACCGTCACACCCCACCTGAGCACCTGGAACGCGACCGGCCCGCTGCAACTGGGCCGGACGAAGGCCGCGGGCGTCTTCACCGGCTACTGGCCGGGGACCGTGGATGACGTCCGCACGTACGACGGCGTGCTGAGCGCCGAGCAGATCGCCCAGCTAGCTGCCCAGTAAATCCCGTTCCGCACCCCGCTGGGAGAGGTAGATGGACCCGCAGGATGAGTTAGACCTGCCCGAATCCCGTTGGATCCGCACTCACGACCCCGAACCCGACCTTCCTGACTCCTCCTGGAACCGTTTCCGGGAGGAGGTCAGGCCCGAGTCCCCCTGGCCGCGCCGCCTCGCGGCCACCCTCTCGATGGTCCTCGTGCTCCCCCTGGTCAACGCCGTGCCCGCGGCGGCCGAGCCCCGCTCGGCCCCGGCGGTGCAGAAGGAGACCCCGGTCAAGGGCACGAGCGTGCCGGTGCAGCCGCCGTCGGCCGACCCGGTGCAGAAGCAGGCATGGAAGGCGCCGCCGGGTGTGACCTGGCCGAAGCCGCAGAAGGCGGAGCTGGCCAAGTCCAAGTCCGTGGCCGGGTTCCCGGTGCGGGTGGCGGCCGATGAGGGCAGCGACCCGGTGTCGGTGGAGCTGCTCGACACCGACCGGCTCGGCCTGGCGATGCGGGTGTCGCCGGGCCAGGGCGTGGCGGTGGCCGCCAAGGCGGGCGGCAGGAAGACCGAGCTGAAGATCGACTACTCCGGTTTCCGCTACGCCTACGGCGGCGACTACGGCGCCCGCCTCGGCATGGTCAAGCTGCAGGAGTGCGCGCTCAAGTCGGCCACCGCGACGGCGAGCTGCCCGCAGCCGGAGCCGGTCAAGAGCACGAACGACCCCAAGGCGGGCACGCTGACCGCCGCGGTCGAGACCGGCGCCGTGTACGCGCTGGCCGCGGCCCCCTCGGGCCAGTCCGGTGACCACTCGGCCACCTCGCTGGCGGCCTCGTCCGACTGGAGCGTGGGCACCCAGACCGGCGACTTCTCCTGGAGCTACGACCTGCGCACGCCGCCCGCGCTGGGCGGCGACGAGCCGGAGCTGTCGCTCGACTACTCCTCACAGAGCGTGGACGGCCGCACCGCCGCCACCAACAACCAGGCGTCGTGGGCCGGTGAGGGCTTCGAGCTCAGCCCCGGCGGCTACATCGAGCGCCGCTACAAGTCCTGCATGATCGACGGCAAGAAGACCGGCGACCTGTGCTGGGACCAGGACAACGCGGTGCTGTCGCTGGCCGGCTCGTCGATCGAGCTGATCAAGGACGCCACGACCAAGCAGTGGCGGCCGAAGCGCGACGACGGCACCAGGATCGAGGCGCTGACCGGCGCCACGAACGGGGACAACAACGGCGAGTACTGGCGGGTCACCAGCGCCGACGGCACCCAGTACACCTTCGGACTGAACCGGCTGCCCGGCTGGGTGAGCGGCAAGGCCGAGACGAAGTCGGTGCAGACGGTGCCGGTGTTCGGCAACAACAGCGGCGAGCCCTGCTACAACAGCACCCCGGCCAACGCCTGGTGCCAGCAGGCGTACCGGTGGAACCTCGACTACGCCGTGGACACGCACGGCAACGCGATCACCTACTGGTACACGCAGGAGAAGAACTACTACGGCCGCAACTCCAAGCCCGAGCTGGGCACGGTGTACGACCGGCACGCCTACCTCAACCGCATCGACTACGGCTACCTGAGCACCGAGCTGTTCACCAAGAACCCGGCGGCGCGGGTGACCTTCGAGGTGGCCGAGCGCTGCCTGCCGAGCGGCACGGTCACGTGCGCGCCGGCCGAGCTGAAGAAGGAGACCGCCAGCCACTGGCCGGACGTGCCGTTCGACCAGATCTGCGATTCCGGCGTGAAGTGCACCGACCGGCTCACGCCGACGTTCTTCACCCGCAAGCGGCTGACCAAGGTCACCACGCAGGTGCTCAACGCGTCCGGGCAGTACTACGCGGTGGACTCGTGGGCGCTGACCCACCAGTTCCCCGCCACCGGTGACGGGCTGAGCCCGTCCCTGTGGCTGGCCTCCATCCAGCAGACCGGCCACGTGGGCGGCACGATCACGCTGCCGAAGACCACGTTCAAGGGCGTGCAGCTGCCCAACCGGGTGGACGCGACCGAGGGCCGGGCGCCACTGGTCAAGTGGCGGGTCCAGGCCGTCGACAACGGCACCGGCGGCGAGCTGCGGGTCAACTACAAGGCCGCGGAGTGCCAGGCCGGCGCGCTGCCCGCCGCCGACAAGAACACCAAGCTGTGCTTCCCGCAGCGCTGGGCCCCGCCCAATGAGGGCGAGGTCACCGACTGGTTCCACAAGTACGTGGTGGAGCAGACGGTCGAGGTGGACCGCGTCGCGGCCTCGCCCGCCGTCGTCACCAGCTACGAGTACCTGGGCGGCGCCGCCTGGCGCTACGCCGACAACATCCTCGTCAAGCCCGAGCACCGCACGTGGTCGGACTTCCGCGGGTTCGGCCGGGTCCGGGTGCGCGAGGGCGACGGGCAGGACACCAAGCGCACGCTGACGGAGTTCCGCTACTTCCGCGGCATGCACGGCGACAAGCAGGCCGACGGCACCAAGCGCAGCGTCCAGGTGGAGGACACCGAGGGCGTGAAGGTGGACGACCTCGACCAGTACTCCGGCTTCGAGCGCGAGGAGATCCTGTACGACGGCGACGGCGGCGCCCTGCTGAAGGCCACCGTCGAGACGCCGTGGTCGGTGAAGACCGCCGAGTCCACGCAGGGCGGCGTCACCAAGGCCGCCTACGTGGTCGAGGCCGCGTCCATGGCGACGCGCACCGCGCTGCCCGGCGGCAAGTGGCGGCGCACCGGCGAGGAGCGCTCGTACGACACCAAGGGCCTGCTCACCCAGGTCGAGGAGAAGGGCGATCTGGCCAGCACCGACGACGACCGGTGCACCCGCTACACCTACGCCCGCAACGACACGAGCTGGATGCTCGACTACACCAGCCGCGTCCAGAAGGTGGCCGCGCCCTGCTCCGCGTCCGTCTCCACGCTGGCCGCCGGAGAGGTGATCTCCGACGAGAAGGTCCAGTACGACGGCAAGGCGTACGGGCAGGCGCCGAGCAAGGGCGACGTGACCACGGTGCAGCAGGTCGTCAGCGCCGACGGCACGACGATCACCGACACCACGCACACGTACGACGTCTACGGCCGCGAGACGAGCGAGACCGACACGGTCGGCGGCAAGTCCGTGACCACCTACACCCCGGCCACGGGCGCGCTGGCGACCGAGATCAAGGAGACGAACCAGCTCGGCCACGTCGATCGCACGTTCCTGGAGCCGGCGTGGGGCGAGCCCGTCGCCGAGCTCGACACCAACAACCGCCGCACCGACATGGAGTACGACGCGGTCGGCCGGCTGATCAAGGTGTGGCAGCCGGACCGCAGCAAGGCGGGCGGCCAGTCGCCCAGCACCGAGTACTCCTACACGATGCGGGCCGACGGCCCGAGCGTCGTCACCACGAGGACGCTGCGCGCCGACGGCGGCTACACCGAGAGCCACGAGCTGTACGACGGCCTGATGCGCGAGCGCCAGACGCAGGAGCCCGCGCCGAAGGACGACCAGACGCAGGACCCGGCCCTGCGGGACGGCCGCACGATCACCGACACCTTCTACAACTCGCAAGGGGAGGAGTACAAGCAGAACACCGGCTACTTCGCCACCGGCGCGCCGTCCACCGACCTGCTCGCGGTCGCCGACGCCGACGTGCCGAACCAGGTGGTCTCCACCTTCGACGGCGTGGGCGACGTCAACGCCCAGGTGCTCAAGGCGAAGGGCGTGGAGAAGTACCGGGTCACCGCCAAGGACGAGGGCGACCGGGTGCACGTGACGCCGCCGCCGGGCGGCACCGCGACGACCCGCATCGGTGACGCCGAGGACCGGCTGGTCGAGCTGCGCCAGTACAAGGGGGCGACCCCGACCGGCGAGTACGAGTCCACCAAGTACACCTACGACGCCGCCGGCCGCCTGTCCACGGTGACCGACTCGGCCGGGAACGTGTGGCGCCACCACTACGACTTCCGCGGCCGGGAGATCAAGACCGAGGACCCGGACAAGGGCGTCACGACGATGACGTACAACGACGCCGACGAGATCGTCACGACGACGGACTCGCGCGGCCGGACCCTCTGGTACGGCTACGACACGCTGGGCCGCAAGACGGAGATGCGCGAGGGCTCCGCGACCGGGCCGCTGCTGGCCGAGTGGAAGTACGACGCCCTGGCCAAGGGCCACATGAACGCCAGCATCCGGTACGTGGACGGGCAGGCGTACAAGGCGGAGATCAACAACATCGACGTCGACTACCGCCCGCTGCGCGAGACCGTCACGATCCCGGAGCGGGAGGGCAAGCTGGCCGGCTCCTACCAGCTCAACACCCGCTACACGGTCGACGGCCAGGTGCAGTCGATCAGCTTCCCGGCCGGCGGCGGGCTGGCCGAGGAGCAGGTCGTCTACACCTACGACGAGCTGAACCAGCCGACGAAGGTCACCGGCCTGTCGGCGTACGTGAGCGCGACCCGCTACTCCAAGCTCGGCGAGACCCTGCAGTACGAGCTGGGCGACAACGGGAAGAAGACCTGGCTCACCTACACCCACGACGAGTCCACGCGCAGGCTGACCAGCATGCGGCTGGACCGCGAGGGCACGAGCAAGACCGACATGGACGTCAACTACACCTATGACGCCATCGGCAACATCACCAAGATCGCCGACAGGGCGAGCCAGGACACGCAGTGCTTCACCTACGACCATCTGCGCCGGCTGACCTCGGCGTGGACGGCGACGGACGACTGCGCCAGTGGCACCCCGCAGTCCGACAAGATCGGCGGCGTGGCGCCTTACGCGGTCAGCTACGCCTACGACGCCACCGGTAACCGGATCAAGGAGACGAAGCACGCGTTCGGCAGCGCGGGCCAGACGGTGCGCGACTACACCTACCCCGAGCCGGGCGGCAAGCAGCCGCACGCGCTGCAGAGCGTGGGGCAGGACCTGTTCGAGTACGACGCGGCGGGCAACACGACCCGGCGCAAGGTCGGCACCTCGGACCAGACCCTGGTGTGGGACGCCGAGGGCAACCTGGAGTCGGTGACGGAGGCGGGCAAGACCACGTCGTTCGTCTACGACGCGGAGGGCGACCGGCTGATCCGCAAGACGCCCACCGACGCCACCCTCTACATCGACGACATGGAGCTGCGTCTCGACTACGCCAAGGACACCGTCGAGCAGACCCGCTACTACACGATCAACGACGAGCCCATCGCGGTGCGCACCCCGGACAACCAGGTCTTCTTCCTGGCCAGTGACCACCAGGGCACCGCGCAGGCCGCGGTGAACGCCGGCACCGGCGACCTGGCGGTGCGCAGGACCACGCCGTTCGGCGAGGACCGCGGGTCGCCACCGCCGTGGTGGCCGGGGCAGCGCGGGTTCGTGGGCGGCACGAAGGACGCGACGACCGGGCTCGTCCACCTGGGCGCCCGCGAGTACGACCCCAAGCTCGGCCGGTTCCTGTCGGTCGACCCGATCATCGACGACGTCGATCCGCAGCAGCTCAACGCCTACGCCTACGCCAACAACAGTCCCGTCGCCATGAGCGACCCCGACGGGCAGTGGGTGTGGGTCGTGGTGGCCATCGGCGTCCGGGTCGGCGCCCGCTACCTCGCCAAGAAGGCGGCGCAGCGGGCCGCGCGGCAGGCCGCCATCCGCAGGGCCAGGGAAATCGCCAGGAAGAAGGCGCTGGAGGAGGCCAAGAAGCGGGCCAGGGAAGAGGCCAAGAAGCGGGCCAGGGAGGCGGCCAAGAAGCGGGCCGCGGCCGAGGCCAAGCGCAAGCGGCTGGCCGCGGCCAGGAAACGGGCGCGCGAGGCGGCGGACCGGGCCCGCGAGGCGGCCGCCAAGCGCCGCGCGGCGGCGGCCGCCCGCCGGGAGGCCGCGAAGAAGGCGCGCCAGGCGGCGGCGGCCAAGAAGCGGGTGCTGAACAGGCAGCGGTACAACCGCCGCAACGGCCACCTGCCCAGGGGCATCCAGCAGGCGCGCTCGCGCCCGGCGAGCCGGCCGACCAGCCACCGCTCGGTGCAGCGGCAGTCACCGCCGAAGGCGACCAGGCAGCCGGCACGTCCGAGGCCGAGTCAGGTCTACCGCAACGACGGCAGCGTGCAGCCGACCCAGTCGTACACCGTGTACGGCAACGGCCGGATGTACCCGCAGGGCCGGCCGCCGTCGAACCTGCCGCGGGGCGGCGGCAGCGGACAGGCCGAGAAGCAGATCTTCAAGCCCGAGAAGATCGAGATGGAGGTCAACACCAAGCGGGGAGCCGTGGCGCACCTGGGGATGCGGGGCGGGAAGCTCGGCGACGACATCGCCGACTTCTTCGACACCCTCCTCGGCGGGCTCGGCTGAGCCTGTCCGCACGTTCGACCCACCGGCGCGGGACCTTCGTGGTCCCGCGCCGGTGGCGCTTCGTGGGGAGATGTCCATAGAATCTTGTTCGGTTTCTGGCTACGGAGGAGGCGGCGTGGGCGCGTTCGATCTCGGCGGTAAGCAGGCTCTGGTCACCGGGGCGTCGAAGGGCATCGGCCGGGGCATCGCGCTCGCCTACGCCGAGGCCGGCGCCGACGTGGCGCTCGTCTCCCGCTCCGCCGAGACGCTGGCCGAGGTGGCCACGGAGATCGAGGCCCTGGGCCGGCGCGCCGTCGTCATCCCCGCCGACCTGACCGACCGCGAGGCCGCCGCCTGCGCCGTGGCCGCCGCCATCGACGGGCTCGGGCACCTCGACATCGTCGTCAACAACGCCGGCGGGTCGAACTTCCTCGTCGAGTTCAAGGACCTGCGGCTGTCCGGCTGGGACAAGCTGATGCGGCTCAACCTCGACTCCGCCATGGCCGTCTGCCACGCCGTCGCCCCGCACCTGCTCGGCCGGGGCGACGGGGTCGTCATCAACGTGGCGTCCGTGGCCGCGCTCGGCGCGCCTCTGCTCGCCCCCTACGCCGCCGCCAAGGCGGGGCTGGTGGCGCTCACCAAGACGCTGGCCGTCGAGTGGGCGGGCTCCGGCGTGCGGGTCAACGCCCTGTGCCCCGGCTGGACGGCCACCGACCTCAACCGCAACCTCTGGGAGAACGAGACGTCGGGCGCCGCGACGGTGGCCAGCGTGCCGATGCGGCGGTGGGGGACCGTGGCGGAGATGGCGCAGCCGGCCGTGTTCCTCGCGAGCGCGGCGTCGGCGTACATGACGGGGCAGGTGCTGTTCGTCGACGGCGGCGCGACCGCGATCTGATCAGGCCCTCAGCACGTTCTCCTCGAACTCGCCCGGCACGTCGCCGGGCGGCTCGAAGACGAAGACGATGAACGTCTCGTCGTCGTCACGGCCCTGACCGGCGACGCGGGCGGCGCCCATCGCCTTGCAGCCCTTCCAGAGGAGCCGGCTGAAGCCGGAGGGGTGGGGGTCGTCCCAGTCGTACGGCTCGGCGTACCAGGCGGCCACCGCGTCGGCGGCCTCGCCCATGCCGGGCCCCACGCTCCTGAACACGCTCTCGCCGGTGCCGGCCCGCACCTCGCCCGCCTGCCCCCGCGAGTGCGCGGCGGCCCTGGTCTTGGCGTAGTCGACCAGCAGCGCGTCCATGGTCAGGGGTGGGGCGTGGTGGCGCTCGCGGCGCAGGTTCGTCTCGCGCAGCGCCTGGAGGAGGAAGTCGGCGTTGGTGGCGTCGGGGAGCGCGGGACGGGTGCCCGCCATATCTGTGGGACCTGTCATGCCTGTCACCTCGGGGTGAATGTCGCTCTGCCTGGATTGTGCGCGTGAATTATTCGACGGGCAATGTCAGATTTATGGCGAATAATGGTTGTGTATGGCTTTTGTCGGCACAGTCAGGAACGATCGGCATGGGCCATTGAGTGATTGTCGCCGTGAACCGGGTTACCGTGTGGTCCGTGCAGCTCTACACGAGATCTGCCGGGACCGGGATCCCGGTTGTCCTGCTTCACGCGTTCCCGCTCTCGTCGGCCATGTGGCTGGCCCAGCGGGAAGGGCTGGCCAAGGTCTGCCGGGTCATCACCCCTGACCTGCGCGGCTTCGGCGGGTCGCGGCTGGGCGAGGACGAGCCCTCGCTCGACCTCATGGCCGACGACGTCGCCAGGCTGCTCGACGAGGAGGGCATCGACCGGGCGGTCGTCGGCGGGCTGTCGATGGGCGGCTACGTGACCATGGCGTTCTGCCGGCGGCACCCCGACCGCGTGCTCGGAGTGATCCTGGCCGACACCAAGGCCGCCGCCGACCCGCCCCAGGCGCGCGACAACAGGGAACGCATCGCGCAGGCCGTCCTGTCCGGCGGCAACGACGTGCTGGTCAGCGACGTGCTGCCGGCGCTCATCGGGCGGACCACCAGGGAGCGGCGGGCCATGGTGTTCGGCCGGGTCAAGGGGCTGGTGCAGTCGGCGCCGCCCAAGGCCGTGGCCTGGGCGCAGCGTGCCATGGCCGCCCGGTCCGAGTCGTTCGAGACGCTGAACGCGCTCAAGGTGCCGCTGCTCATCATCGTGGGGGAGGAGGACGAGCTGACGCCGGCCGCCGACGCCGACGCCATGGCCCAGGCCGCGCCGATCGGCAAGGTCGAGATCATCCCCAGGGCCGGGCATCTCAGCGCGGTCGAGCAGCCGGAGGCGTTCAACGCGGCCGTGATCGAGTTCCTGAAGGCGGAGTTCGGCGGGATGCGGCGCTAGCTCAGACGCGATCTTGTCTAGGTAGCACCAGCTCGCGGATGATCAGCGAGATCGCCGCGGCCACCGGGATGGCCAGCAGGGCGCCGACGATGCCGAGCAGCGCGCCGCCGAACAGCGCGGCGATCACCGTCACCGCCGGCGTCACGTTCACGGAGTGCTTCATCACCCTGGGATAGATGAAGTAGTTCTCCACCTGCTGGTAGGCCAGGAAGAAGATGGCGCACGCGATGCCGGCCGGCCACGAGTCGAGCAGCGCCACCGCCGTCACCAGCACCGCGCCGATCGTCGCGCCCACCAGCGGGATCAGGTCCGTCAGCGCCACCACCAGGGAGAGCGCGAGGGCGTACTGCACTCCGGCGATCGACAGGAAGATCCACGTCACCACGCCCGCGATGACCGAGATGAGCACGTTGCCGGCCACGTACCCGCCGATGCCGGAAAGGATCTCCTCCGAGATCGCGCGCGTCCGCGTCCGGCGCGAGGCCGGGACGAGCTTGAGCAGGTAGTCCTTGATCGTGTGCAGCGAGCCGAGGAAGTACAGCATGAGCACCAGCAGCGTCACCGTGGTGAACACGCCGTTCAGCACCACCAGACCCGCGCCCATGATGCCGGTCGCCAGCGACGGGCCCAGCGTGCTCGTCACGAACGTCCGCAGCTGCGGCAGGATCTGGTAGTCCTGGTCGAGCTGGCGCAGCGTCGGATGGTTGCTCAGCTCCGTGATGTAACCCGGCACCGCGTCGATGAACTCGGTGAGCTGCTTGCTGACCGGCGGCACGATCGCCAGCCCGAACAACGCGAACGCCACGATGACCCCGGCGAACACGATCGAGATCGCGCCCCGCCTGGCCAGACCGCGCCGCTGCAGGGCCTCCACGGCCGGGTTCAGGCCCACGGCCAGGAACATCGCCACGACGATCAGGATGATCGTGCTCAGCGAGGCCACGATCATCTGGGCCAGCGCGATCGCCGTCAGCACCCCCAGGCCGCCGACCAGGCCGAACAGGAAGGGGCCGCGGGCCAGCGGCTTGCCGGGCAGCCCGTACGGCTCGGCCTGCGGCTTGCCGGCCTGCTCGGTCTGCGGCTTGCCGGCCTGCTCGCCCTGGGGCCTGTCGGCCTGCTCGCCCTCGGGCTTGCCGGCCTGCTCGGCCCGAGGCTCGGGCTCCTTGCGGCGGGCTTCTTCCTGCTCGGGCGCCGGCTCGACGTCTGCGGACAAAGGGGACACTCCAGGGGGATCGGCGACACAGCATGACGGACTCGTGTCACTTCGTACACGTCCGACGGCAAAGAGAGAGCCTAGCGACCCTGCGGCCGCCAGGCTCTCCCCAGCCGTCATTCAGCCCCGTCTGCGATCAACCGGCGTTACTCCTGCCACCACTCCGCGTCGTCGTCGGCCTTCTTGACCTCCACCTTCGGAGCGGGGGTCGTGGCCGGAGCGGGCGGCTCGGCCGCGGGCGCGGCGAGCGCGGGCTTCGGCGGAGCCGCGGTGACCGCGGGCTCAGGGTCCATGCCCGGCAGGGCGGCGCCGCCGAGGAGCTGACGGAGCTGGGCCAGGTGGCTGGTGATGCTGTCACGCTGGCGGGTCAGCTCGTCGACCTGGCGCTGCATCGCCGAACGGGTGCGCTCGGCCTCGTTCTTCGCCTCGGTGACGATCGTCTCGGCGCTGCTCTTGGCCTCGGACACGATGGTCTCGGCGCTCTTGCGGGCGTTCGCGACGAGCTGCTTGGCGTGCAGATCGGCCTCGCGGCGGGTCTGCTCGGCCTGCTGCGTGGCCTTCGTGGCCCGCGACTCGGCGGTGGCGGCGCGCTGCTCGGCCTCGGCGACCAGCTTCTGCGTGGCGGCCTGCGCGGTGGCGTGGCGCTCGGCCTCCTGGCGCTCGGCCTCCTCGCGGCGGGAGGCGAGCTGGATCTCGAACTCCGCTTCGTCCTGGGCCCGCTTGGCCTCCGACTCCTCCAGCACCCGCTGCGCCTGCGCGCGCATCTCGTCGGCCTGCCGCTTGGCGGTGGTCAGCACCTCGTCACGTTCACGCTTGGTCGAGGCGCGCAGCTGCGCCACCTCGCGCTCGGTCGTGGTGCGCAGCTTGGCGATCTCCCGCTCGGCGTCGGCCCGCTTCTCCGCCACCTCGTGGTCGGCGGTGGCGCGCAGCTTGGCGGCCTCCCGCTCGGTGGTGTTGGTCAGCTCGTCGGCCTCGCGGCGCGCGGTCGAGCGGATGTCCTCGGCCTCGCGCTCGGCGGTCGTACGCATCTCGTCGCTCTCGCGAGCGGCCTGCGCGCGCTTCTCGGCGGCCTCGGCCTCGGCGGCGGCCCGCACGTCGGCGGCCTCGACCTTGGCGGCGGCCTTGATCTCGTTGGCCTCGGACCTGGCGGCCTGCACGAGCTCGGTCGCCTGCTCCTCGGCCAGGCGCAGGAGCTGCTCGATGCGGGCGCCGAGGCCGGAGTAGGTGGGCCGCTCCTGCTCCTGGAGCTGGCGCTGGGAGTCGGACAGCTCGCGCTGGAGGCTGGCAACCTGCTCGCGGGCCTGACGTAGCTCCCCGTCGAGCTGCTTGAGGTGATCGTGGACCTGGTGCCGGTCGTAACCCCGGAGCACCACGTCGAACTCGCGTGCGGGGGCGTCCTCGAAGAAGTTGTTGAGCTGGGCGTCGATGTCGGACTGCATGGAGGCTCGATCCTGGGTTGTCGAGACGGCTACACGGGCCGGACGGGGGGTTCGGGGCATCCGTACCAGGAGCCTGGCCTCTCGGCAGGCCCCATGTCCGGTGGAAGGTCAAGCGTACTCCGCTGGTGCCACCTGCGAAGCCCCGTCCATCTTTCTGCGTGACTAGTTACATATGAACCTTATTTACGTTTTGTGCGGGTTTATTGCTGCTTGGCCGCTTCAACCAGCTCGGTCAGCATCCCACCCACATCCTTCGGGTGCAGGAACGCGATCCGCGACCCCATGGACCCGTGACGGGGCCGCTCGTCCAGCAGTCGCACGCCCTTCCCGCCGATCGTGGCCATGGCCCCCTCGACGTCGGGCACCCCGAACGCCACATGATGGACGCCCTCGCCCCGCTTCGCGATGAATTTTCCCACAGGCGAGTCCTCCGAGAGCGGCTCCAGCAGCTGAATGTAGGAGCCCCCACCCTCGCCGTCGGCGACGTGCAACATCGCCTCCTTGACGCCCTGCTCCTCGTTGACCTCCCTCGCCACGACCTCCAGCTCGAACAGCGACGAGAAGAGCTCGATCTTCTCCTCCAGGTCGCGGCAAGCGATGCCGATGTGGTCGATCCGCATGAACATGTGTGGCCTACCTCCATGGCGAGCGACGGCGTACTCGTGGGTATCGTGTCAAAAGACCGGACGCGCGAGCACAGGAGGCCGTTGTCATGTCCAGTTCCGTCATCGTCGCCGGAGCTCGTACCCCCATCGGCAAGCTCCTCGGCTCCCTGTCCGGCCTCCAGGCCGTCGAGCTCGGCGGCATCGCGATCAAGGCCGCCCTCGAACGGGCCGGAGTCGCGCCCGAAGCCGTCGAATACGTGATCATGGGCCAGGTCCTCCAGGCCGGCGCCGGCCAGATCCCCTCCCGGCAGGCCGCCGTCAACGCCGGCATCCCCATGACCGTCCCCTCCATCACCATCAACAAGGTGTGCCTGTCCGGCCTCGACGCCATCGCCCTGGCCGACCAGCTCATCAGGGCCGGCGAATTCGACATCGTCGTCGCCGGTGGCATGGAATCCATGACCAACGCCCCCCACCTGCTGCCCGGCCTGCGCAAAGGCGTCAAATACGGCGGCTCCCAGGTCGTCGACTCCATGGCCCACGACGGCCTGTTCTGCGCGTTCGACCAGTGCGCCATGGGCGAATCCACCGAACGCCACAACACCCGCCTCGGCATCGGCCGCGAAGAGCAGGACGCCCTGTCCGCCCGCTCCCACCAACTCGCCGCCGCCGCCACCAAGAACGGCATCTTCGAAGACGAGATCGTGCCCGTCGAAATCCCGCAGCGACGCGGCGAACCCCTCATCGTCAAGGAAGACGAAGGCGTACGCGGCGACACCACCGTCGAGACCCTCGCCAAGCTCCGCCCCGCCTTCGCCGCCGACGGCACCATCACCGCCGGCTCCGCCTCCCAGATCTCCGACGGCGCCTGCGCCGTCGTCGTCATGTCCAAGACCAAGGCCGAACAACTCGGCCTGCCCTGGCTCGCCGAGATCGGCCGCCACGGCAACGTCGCCGGCCCCGACGCCTCCCTCCAGTCCCAGCCCGCCAACGCCATCAAACACGCCATGGCCAAGCAGGGCGTCACCGCCGCCGACCTCGACCTCATCGAGATCAACGAAGCGTTCGCCAGCGTCGTCCTCCAATCCGCCAAAGAACTCGGCGTCCCCCTCGACAAGGTCAACGTCAACGGCGGCGGCATCGCCCTCGGCCACCCCATCGGGGCCTCCGGGGCGCGGATCGTGCTGACCTTGGCTCACGAGCTGAAGCGGCGCGGCGGCGGGCTGGGCGCGGCCGGGCTGTGCGGGGGCGGCGGCCAAGGCGACGCCCTCCTCATCACCGTCCCCTGACGCCCGCCCCAATCCCGTTCACCGGGTTGGCCGTTGGGAGCCCGCCCCGACAGCGGGGCTACGCCGGTTGCGCTCCTCGCAGGGGGCGCTTCGCGACACGGGGCCTCCCGACACGGGGCTTCGCGTGAGCCGTTCCATCAGGGCTGACGGCGCGTCGCGCGAAGCAGGCGCACCCAGGGCCCCCACCCTCACCCCTCAACCACATCCATCCGCAAGAACTCACTGATCCGCAGCACCCTGGGCGGCCGAGCCACCCCTTCCGGCATGGCCCCGAAGGCCTCGTCCCTCCCGATCAGTCGCGGAGCCGTGAGCTCCACCTCCTTCCCTTCGACCCTGAGCCGGGCCCCGTCGGCCGCCATGACGTTCCGCACCCAGTCCGACCCTGACCCGTACACCAGCACGAACAGATACCCGCCCGCGACCGGATGCGCGTCCAGAGGCGTGTGGTACGTCGTGCCGGAGACGCGGCCGACGTGGATGAGCACCGGCCATTTCCCGCCGGCGATCGCGCGCGGGTTGAACACTCGCTTGTTCACGTGCCCCCACCATTTCGGCATCGGCATCGCGAGCTCCTTCTCTTACGCTCGTAAGGTGGCTTACAGGTGTAAGGCTGACTTACGCTCGTAAGGCTGTCAACCCCTTCGTGCTCCGGAGCCGTAGTGTCGCCGTCGCCGCAACAACCGCTCAGCAGGGCCGCCGTGCTCGAAGCCGCCATCCGGGTCGCGGACCGCGGGGGCGTGGAGGCGATCACGATGCGCAAGGTCGCGGCGGAGCTGGGGGTGGAGGCGATGTCGCTCTACCACCACGTGCCGAACAAGGACGCCATCCTCGACGGCGTCGTCGACATGGTGTTCGCGGCGATCGAGCTGCCCGGCGACGGATGGGACGACTGGCGCGACGCGATCCGGGCGCGCGCCAACTCCGCGCGTGCGGTGCTGGCGCGGCACAGCTGGGCGCTCGGTCTCCTGGACTCGCGCCGCAACCCCGGCATGGCGACGCTGCGTCACCACGACGCCGTGCTCGGCGTGCTCAGGAAGGCGGGGTTCACGCTGCCGATGGCCGCGCACGCCGTCTCGCTCATCGACGCCTACATCGGCGGGTACGTCCTCCAAGAGGCGAACCTGCCACTGACGACACCGCAGGACGTGGCGGAAGTGTCCGGCGACATCCTGCGGAGCCTGCCCGCGGGCGAGTTGCCGTACCTCACTGAGATGATCGTCGAACACGCCATGCGGCCGGGCTACGACTACGCCAGCGAGTTCGGCTACGGCCTGGACCTGATCCTCGACGCGCTCGAAGCACGCCGGACCGCCACCTGACCCGTGGTCATGGTCGCAGCGGCGCGGCGGTCACTTCTCGTTGATCGTCTGGTCGCCGCCGGCCTGGTAGATGCGCCCCTGGCCGGACGCCTCGGCCCGCATCTGGATGTTGGTGGCGCCGTCGCCTGTGGAGATGACGCCCGAATTGTCGCCGCCGATCGCCACCGACCTCGTCCCCGACGCCGACGCCGACGTGCCGGGCTTGGCCGCGTCGTCCGGCTGCTGGGGCTGACTGCGGAGACCGTAGACCGCGACCGCCAGCCCGGCGACCGCGACGAAGAGGCCGATGACGCTGGCCAGCTTGTCGGCGTTGTCGAGACCGACCCGTACGAAGTAGACGATCAGCGCCGCCAACGCCACCGCCGCGACCACGGCCCCACCCCACACCAGCATCCGCTTGCGCATACGGGCATCATCGGCTCTCGGTACGCCCGCCACAATGTGAATGGAGGGAAACGTATCGCCGGTGGAGCCGTACGACACCTCGGATAACGGGGTGTTTCGGGCAGTCGATTGCGGTGGGGTGTCCTGGCCACTTGCATGGGGGGCATGACCGTCACCCGTGAGGAGATCGGTGGCCTGCTGGCCCGCTATCTCGACGTCCACCCCGCCAGCGCTCCCGAGGTCGCTCACCTCGTCGAGGCGCTGGCCGGTGGGCAGGATCTGGCCGCGCGGACGACGACGCCGCTGCACGTGACCGTGAGCGCCGCCGTGCTGAACGACGCGGGGCGGGTACTGATGGTCCATCACCGGACGCATAACCGGTGGTTGCTGCCGGGCGGGCATCTCGAGCCCGAGGACGACAGTCTGTACGGGGCGGCGCTGCGGGAGCTGGAGGAGGAGACCGGCATCCCGGGGCATCAGGTACGGCGCTCACCTCCGTACGACACCAATCATGTGGACATCCCCGTGGACGTGGACGTGCATGAGATCGTGGCCGACGCCGTGAAGGGGGAGCCGGCGCATCTGCATGCCGATTTCCGGTTCGTGTGCTGGGGGAGCGGTCTGGGGCGGGTGCGGCTGCAGATGGAGGAGGTGGCCGCGTTCGCCTGGCGTGAGGTGGCGGATCTGCAGACGGCGCGGCTGTCGGAACGGGTCGCCACCATGAGATGAGCCCATCAAGAAATCGGCGGCGCCGCCGTGAGATGAGCCCCGTCAGGAAATCGGCGGCGCCGCCGTGAGATGAGCCCCGTCAAGAGATCGGCCACGCCGCCGTGAAAGGAGGGCGACCGGGGCGCGAATTCGGGGTGATGGTGTTGTCGGCGGGGGCTGCCTGGATGAAGATCAGGGAGTGTCTCGCCTCGGAGTGGTTTCCGCCGTGATGATCGTCGCCGCCTCCACCTTATTGACGGGTGGGAGGGCCGCCACAGCCGAAACAGCAGAAGCAAGAGCAGCAACCGCGGACGGGCCGTTGACCTCGGCGATCTTCCGCGCCACGCACAACAGCTACTCGGGCAACCTCGGTGGTGCGCGGAGCTCGATCGCCTCCCAGCTCGACCAGGGTGTTCGCTTCGTCGAACTCGACATCCACGACAACGGCTACGCCACCTCCCGCGACTACGCCGTCGGCCACGACTCCCCGGGTGACGAGGTGGACCACGCGGGGAACCCGGCCTCGAACCTCCTGCGGGACTGGCTCGGCGTCGTCGACTCCTGGTCCGAGCGGCATCCTGACGCCGCGCCGATCGTCGTCGCGCTCGACCTCAAGGACGATCTGACCGACAACACCTCCTACGCCGCCGGCAACCTGGCCGCGCTCAACGACGAGCTGACCTCCGTGTTCGGCGCGCGGCTCTACCGGGCGGAGGAGTACCCGGCGACGGCGGGCGCGCCGTCCGTGGACGCGTTGCGCGGGCGCGTGCTCGCGGTGATCTCCGGGCACGGCGGGACGCGGGCCGCGTACAAGCGGGACACCGGCTACGACCCGGCGGTGGCGATCAACGGGCGCGGGCAGGTCGTGGAGGTGCACGGGTCCGGCGGGGGCGACCTGTGGTACTGGACCGGCAGGTACGGCTCCGACGGCCGCATCACGTGGCTGCGGCACGGCCGGTACGACAGCGGCGTCACCCCCGCCGTCGCGCTGAACGACAACGGCGACCTGGTCGAGGTCCACCAGTCCCAGAGCGCGACCACCCTCTGGTACCGGGTGGGCCGGCTGAGCGCCAATGGCGAGATCACCTGGTCGGCCAGCCGCAAGTACGACGACGGGGTCCTGCCGACGATCAGGTTCACGGATCCGGCGGGCACGCGGTTGCGCGAGATCCACCGCAGCCAGAGCTCCAGCCAGAACTGGGAGTGGAGCGGCGTCCTCGACGCGGGTGCCATGGCGGTCACGTGGAGCGGCAACGCCAAGACCGCCGACCCCCGCTTCGACAAGGCCGCCTCGGCCAGCGGCACGTCCCGTGTCCGCGTGTGGACCGGCGCGGACGGCCCGACGCCGGGGCAGACGCTGCGGGTCGACACCGACAGGGTCGCGGGGGAGCGCGTGCGCTATCCGCAGGTCGCCTTCGACGAGTTCCAGAAGGGGGACAGCGCGGAGCTGCAGCAGGACGCGCTGTTCTACGCGGCGCCGGCGGGCGAGAAGGCGTTCGTCACGGCGGCCCGGCAGGCGGGCAAGCTCGCGCGGGCCTGGGGCTTCGACTCGGCGGCCGACGCCACCGACCCCCTGGCCAGCTATCCGGCGACCGACCGGCCGTTCGACGGCTGGTACCGGGACCTCCTCACGGAGTCCGGTGCGGTGGAGTGAAGGTTACGCACCGTTGCTCTTCGTGTGCATAATGGAGTCACAGTAACCAGAAAAGCGCAAGTGTCGCAGGAAGAGCGTCCACTCCTCCAGCCTCGCCGTCCCCCAGAGGTCTCCGTTCTCGCCGAAAGCACCTGCCCGAGCGGAGGGTCCCCAGCATGCCCCCTGTCCCCGGCACCACCCACGCCGCGTTCGTGCTCCCCGTCCCCTACCAGCCGGGTGCGGCCCGCCTGAGCCCGCACGCCGACGCGGCGCGCGCGCACTCCACGTCCTGGGCCAGGGAGATGGGCCTGCTCGGGCAGGGGGTCTGGGACGAGGCGTGGTTCGGGGCGATGGCGATCCCGCTGCTGGCGGCGTACGGGCATCCGGACGCCGCCCCGCAGGAGCTGGAGCTGGCCTCCGACTGGTACGTGTGGGCCTACTGGTTCGACGACCACTTCACGCAGGCGTTCGGACGGCCGCGCGCGTATCGCAAGGCGCGGGCGTACCTGCACCGGCTGAGCCTGTTCACCCCGTCATCCGGCTCCTCTCCCACGCCGCGCCCGTCGAACGCGGCCGAGCGCGCGCTCGCCGACCTCTGGTCCCGCACCTGCGCGCGGTCCTCACCGGAGTGGCGCGGCAGGTTCGCCGCACGCACGCGGGAGCTCATGCGGGGGCGCCTGCAAGAGCTGGAGAACGTCCGGCGCGGGCGCGTCCCCACGCCCATCGAGCTCATCGGCCTGCGCCGGGCCTCAGGGGGCGCGTCCTGGGCGGCGGACCTGGCCGAGCGGGTCGGCGGTGCCGAGCTGCCCGCTGACGTCGTCGGCACACGGGCGGTCAGGGTGCTGCGCGACACGTTCGCCGACGGGGTGCACCTGCTCAACGACCTGTACTCCTACCGCCGCGAGGTCGGCGACGAGGGGGCGCACGACAACGGGGTGCTGGTGGTGCGGCGCTTCCTCGGGTGCGGGGCGCAGGAGGCCGCCGACCGGGTGAACGAGCTGCGCACGTCCCGGCTGCGGCAGTTCGAGGCGGCGGCGAGCGGGCTGCCGGCGCTGGTGGAGGGGAGCGGGCTGGATCCGGAGGAGCGGGGCAGGCTGGTCCGGTACGCCCAGGGGTTGCGGGACTGGCAGGCGGGGGCGTGCGCCTGGCACCGGCGCTCCAGCCGCTACCTCGACCCCGACGCCGTGCCCGCCCAGGCGTGGGGGATCGAGGTGCCGGCCTGGCACTCCAGCGCGGCGCCCGCGCCCAGCGACCAGGGCATGCAACGCCAGCCTCTTTGAGCCGTGGACGCCACCCGGATCCCGACCCAACAGGCGGATCCTGGCCCGGGGTGTGGGTCCAGGCCGGGTGTGGGTCAGACCCGGGTGTGGGTCCAGGTCCGATACGGGGATTCCCGGCCGGACGCGTCCGGTTCAGGGGGTGGGCATGCGCGAAGCCCCGGTCCGACCAGGAATGGGACCGGGGCCTCGTGGCGTCGCGCCGCCGGCTCGACCAGGAATTCGGGCCGGGGCACCTCAAGCCCCCTAAGGGGGCGTTTCAGCCCGGCCGCGAGGGAGGATGCGGCCGGGCTGCTTGTGGGCGGTCATGAGACGAGGAAGCGGGCGAAGACCGAGCGGTGACGGCGCTCGGCCGGCCGCGCCTTGCTCGCCTCACGTACGCGCCGCTGTTCGGCGGCGGCCTGGCGCAGCTCGGCCGCGTGGTACTGCATTACCGAGTATTCGAGTTCGGCGTTCATCCGACTGCTCCCTTGTCTCGTTCCCTGCACTCTCAAGGTTCGTCCTAAGGCCCCCTCCCTCACATCGGGCGGATGCCTTATCTCTCGGCATAAGCGCAGATAGGGAGGTACTTAGGGAGGCGCACCGGACGTCTAAGGCGCAGGTGAGGATGCTTAGGGCTCGTCGGTGAACTTCACCGTGACCTTCGTGAAGCCGAGCGACTTGAGCAGGCCGGACAGCATGGCCTTGGTGTTGGCGTCGGCCCTGGCCCGCAGGTCACTGGCCACGGCCGCCTCGCTGATCTTCTTCTCGGCCAGGAGGTAGAGCTCCCGCTGGTCGGTGGGAGAGCCCGACAGGAAGTCGCTCACCCGGTCGAACAGGCCGCGCTGCTGGGCGAAGACGTACGAGCGGCTGTTGTCGATGTTCGGCTTCTCCAGCTGGGCGCGCGGCACCCGTACGGTCGCCTGGGTGCGGTCCTGCGAGACGGTCACGGCGCCCGCCGCCACGCCCGAGAAGTCGACGTAGGCGTCCACCCCGCCCGCCCCGACGAACAGCGTGCGCGTGCCCTTGATCGCGTCGGGCAGGAAGTTGGCGTCCTTCTCCAGGTCCACGACCACCTGGAAGCTGCCCGTAGCCGCCTCGAACCGGCTCAGGTCCTTGATGGACTGCAGCAGCACCGGCTGGCTGCGGTCGATGCTCCGCTCGCCGAGCGGGTCGACCCAGGACCAGACGAGCCGGCCGCCCACGACGAGCAGGGCCACCAGCACCAATAAGCCTGCGAGATATCGCCACCGGCGGCGCCGCCCGGAGGTCACCTCGGGCGGCGCCGTTCGCGAAGTCGTCATGCGAGCATGACTACCCGCTGGGCGATCATCAGTGCCAGCTCTTTGGTGACATCTTCGCCACCAGTCCGTGAGCGTTCTCCGGCGGGCCCTGCTCCGCGCGCTGGTGCCGGTGCCGCTGCGGGAGGCCGGGCCGGTGGGCGGCGGGGAGCTGCGCGGAGGCCGGCGACCTGCCGAGACCCCGCGCCCGCGCGGCGTTCTGCACCCGCGCGGGACCCTGCGCCTGTGCGGGATCCTGCGCAGCTGCCGGAGCGGGATCCGGGGCCTCAACAGGAGTCTGGGCCTGCGCGGGAGCCGGGGCCTCCACGGGCACCTGGGCCTGCGCGGGCGTCTGCGGCTGCCCCGAGTCGAACACCGGCCAGCTCACACCCGCCGTGTCGGGCGTCCACCGGTCGGCGGGAGGAGCCTCCTGCGTCCAGTCGCCACGCGGCTCGCCGGGCGCGGAGCCGGCGCCCGGCATGCCCGGCGCCGAGTTCCCCGGCACCGAGCCGCCGGGCGTGGAGGTGGCCGGCGCGCTGCCGGCGGGCCCCGGGTACACCGGGTAGCCGTGGCTGGTCTCGGGGCTCGGCCGGGCCGACGGCGGGAGCTGCGCGTGCGACGGGCCGCCGCCGAAGTGCGTGCTCGACAGCCGGCAGCCCTGGAAGTCGCTGTAGAACATGCGCAGCCACTCCCTGCGCTGGTGCTCGCTCCACGAGGAGAACGCCGCCGTCGCGTAGTGGTGCTCGGGCAGCGGCGTGCCGGGCAGCGGCTCGCCGCGCAGCCAGGCGACGACGATCTGCCGGTAGCCCTCCGCGACGGCGCTCGCGCACCGGGGGGCCAGCGCCTCGATGTACTCGTGGGCGGCCTCCTCCGCGAACCCCGCGGACAGGTCGGGCACGTGCACCGGCGCCAGGCCGTTCGACGGCTTGAGCGGGTCGTCCAGCGGGCGCTGCTCCACGCGCGTGAACGCGGCGGGAGTGCCCGCGAGCCGGGAGGCGATCTGCGTGAACGCGGCCCCCAGCTCGGTCAGCCCCGCCCGCATGCCCGGGTGCACGCACACCGTGATCGGCCACTCCTGGCAGGCGTAGGCGATGTCCACGGCCGCGGCCGGCTTCGGCTGGGCCAGGACCCGAGACACGCCCATGCCGGCGGCCAGCACCGACAGCAGCGCGCACGCCAGCACCAGGGCCTGCCTGGTGACCAGCGCCGCCCAGCCGAGCAGCAGCGCCGCCGTGATGCCGAGCAGCCAGATCGTCTGGTCGAAGAACGGGGCCCCGTTCAGGCCCTGGAACAGGTCGTACGGCTCGCCGGTGCCGGGCGCGAGCTTGTCGGCCCAGCCGCGGTCGTCGGCCAGCCACGAGAACAGCCCGTAGCAGGCCAGGCCGGCCAGCGGCGGGGTGAACGGGCGCGGCAGCACCCAGCCGGCCACCCAGCCGATCACCGAGTACAGCGCCAGCCCCGCCATGCCCATGGTCAGCCCGGTCAGGCTCAGCCGGCCGGCCTGGTCGGTGAGCACCGTCTTGACGGCGAGCACCAGCACCGTGGCCCCGAACGAGCCGACCACCACCATGACGATCGCCAGCGGCGCCTTGAGCGCCCGCCACGTCGTCAGGGAGCGCCCGCGCAACGCCCGGCGTTTGCGCAGTGCCACCCAGGCGGCGAAGGCCGCCGCCACCGGCCCGGTCAGCCGGAGCGAGCCGATGACCGCGGCCACGATGTTCTCCCACGCGTCCACGCCTGGAATCAGGACGTTCCACGCCGCGAACAGGCCGACAGCCAGCAGCACGGCAACCGTGACGGCCGCGCTGTGCTTCAGCTCCTCTCGTGAAACGCCCGCGTGCTCACGCACCCTTTTCCCCGTTGAAGTTCATCAAGCATCCCCCGTGCCCCTTGGCGAGGCGGATCACGCGTGGTCCCGGCCGTCCCCACGGCCGCTGGACTTGGCATCCGCGTCACCATACGTAGGAGAACCATAACTGAGCGTGATGATTGATGTCCGGATTCTTGGTCAAGCAAAGAAGCCTGTCGCTCAGAGTGACCAGACGAACCGGGACGAGCGGCGCGCTACCGTAGCGCTGTGTCGCAGCCGAAGCCGCTCAACCTGCCGTTCGACCCGATCGACCGCGCCGCGGAGAGCTGGCGCTCTCACTTCGGGCCTTCCGCCGCCATGGCAGCCGTTACCTCGATCATGAGAGCGCACCAGATCCTGCTGTCGCAACTTGACTCGCTCCTGAAGCCATACGACTTGACCTTCGCCAGGTACGAGGGTTTGGTCCTGTTGACCTTCAGCAAGACCGGGGCGCTGCCGCTGTCCAAGATCGGGGAGCGTCTCATGGTTCATCCCACGAGCGTCACGAACACGGTGGACAGGCTGGAGAAGTCCGGGTTCGTCCGGCGGCTGCCCAATCCGCGCGACGGCCGCGGCGTGCTGGCGGAGATCACCGAGGCGGGCCGCGACGTCGTGCGCCGGGCCACCGCCGACCTGATGGCCGCCGAGTTCGGCCTGACGATGTACGCCGAGGACGAACTCCACCGCATGTTCGACCAGCTGCGCACCCTCAGGGTGGCGGCGGGTGACTTCGCGGCCCCGTCCATGCGGCAAGATGAAGGGCATGGCGGACTTCTCTAGGCCCGGGTCCCTCTACGGAGCGGTGGACCTGGGCGCGCGTAAGCAGGCTCTGGAGGCGCAGGCCCGGCGGGAGGCGGCAGGTCCCCAGGCGGCCTCGTCGGCCTCGGTCGTCGACGTGACCGAGGAGACGTTCACGACCGACGTCATCGACCGGTCCATGACGGTGCCCGTCGTGCTCGACCTCTGGTCGCCCAGGGCGCCGGGCAGCGCCCAGCTCAGCCCGGTGCTGGAGAAGGTCGTCGGCGACCTCGGCGGCAGGGTCGTGCTGGCGAAGGTCAACGTCGACGCGAGCCCGCAGATCGCGCAGGCGCTGCGCGTGCAGGCGGTGCCGACGGTGCTGGCGATCTTCCAGGGGCAGGCCGTCACCGGCTTCCAGCAGGTGCTGCCCGAGCAGGAGGTGCGCCGCTGGCTCGACGAGCTGATGGGCGCGGTCGAGCAGTTCTACCAGGCCAATCCGGGTGCCCGGCCTCCGGCCGCGGGCGAGGAGGGGCAGGAGGCGCCCGCGGGGCCGCCTGTCGACCCCGACCTGGTGGCGGCCGAGCAGGCCATCGACCAGGGCGACTTCGACGCGGCGATCGCGGCCTACCAGCGGCTGCTGGCCCGCGCGCCGGGCAACGAGGACGCCAAGATGGGCCTCGCCGGGGTCAACCTGATCAAGCGCACGTCCGAGGCCGACCCGGCCGAGGTGCAGCGGCGCGCGCAAGACCCGTCCGACATCGAGGCGCAGCTGCTCGCCGCCGACCTGGAGATGTTGTCCGGCTCGGTCGACGAGGCGTTCGCGCGGGTCATCGCGGTGGTCAAGCGCACCTCCGGCGACGAGCGCGATCGGGCCAGGCGGCACCTGCTCGGGCTTTTCGAAGCATTGCCGGCGGAAGACCCATCTTTGGCCAAAGCGCGCAGAGCGTTGGCGAGCGCTCTGTTCTAACCTGGAGCCATGCGGGTCGTCACGATATCGGCGACATACGGCACGGCCGGCAGCCAGATCGGCCCGGCCGTCGCCGAGCGGCTCGGTGTGCCCTTCGTCGACCGGGCCGTCCCCAGCGCCGTGGCGGAGGAGCTGGGCTGCCCGCTGGAAGAGGCGCTGGCCCACGACGATCGGGCCGAGCACGGCCTGAGCCGGCTGTTCGCGGGGGCGGTGCGGCTTCCGACGGTCACGTTCGGCGGCGTCGACATGTACGTGCCGGGGGCGATGCCGCTGGCGCCCGAGGAGTTCGTCCGGCGCACCGAGCGCATGCTGAAGGAGACGGCCCGCGGCCAGGGCGGCGTGTTCCTGGGCCGGGCCGGCGCGCTGGTGCTGGCCGACCATCCGGGCGCGCTGCACGTCAGGCTCGACGCCCCGCTCGCGCGCCGCGTCCGCCAGACGGCCACGTTCGGAGAGCTGAGCGAGCGCGAGGCCCGCCGCGTCATCGAGGACAACGACCGCGCCCGCACCGCCTACGTGCGGCACTTCTACCGTGCCGACCCCGCCGATCCGTGCCTGTACCACCTGGTTCTCGACAGCACCACGATCCCGGTGACGACGTGTGTCGAGCTGATCGTCACGGCGGCCGAGGCGCTCGATTGACCGAGCGCCGAGTCAGGCCACAGTCAACTGCCCCTAACATGGATGCATTCTTGGTCAGTCCCGAAGGAGCGATTGACGTGGCGACCGTCCCGAGTGTGTCGTACTCCATCACCGTGCGTCTCGAGGTGCCGGCCGGCGGCAAGGCCGTCAGCCAGCTCACCCACGCCGTAGAGTCGGCCGGGGGCGTCGTGACCGCCCTCGACGTCACCAACGCGGGGCACGAGAAGCTCCGCATCGACGTCACCTGCGCGGCCCGTGACACCGACCACGCCCAGGCCATCGTCGACCAGCTCGAGGCCGTCGAGGGCGTCGTCATCCACAAGGTGTCCGACCGCACGTTCCTCATGCACCTCGGTGGCAAGATCGAGATGAAGTCGAAGGTGCCGCTGCGCAACCGCGACGAGCTGTCCATGGCCTACACGCCGGGCGTGGCGCGCGTGTCGATGGCGATCGCGCGCAACAAGGAAGACGCGCGGCGCCTGACCATCAAGCGCAACACGGTGGCCGTGGTCACCGACGGCTCGGCCGTGCTGGGGCTGGGCAACATCGGGCCGGAGGCGGCGCTGCCGGTCATGGAGGGCAAGGCGGCGCTGTTCAAACGCTTCGCCGGCATCGACGCGTGGCCGATCTGCCTCGACACCCAAGACGTCGACGAGATCGTCCGCACCGTGCAGGTGATCGCGCCCGGCTTCGGCGGCATCAACCTCGAAGACATCGGCGCGCCGCGCTGCTTCGAGGTGGAGCGGCGGCTGCGCGAGCTGCTCGACATCCCGGTCTTCCACGACGACCAGCACGGCACCGCCATCTGCGTGCTGGCCGCGCTCACCAACGCGCTGCGGGTCGTCAACAAGAACATCGAGGCCGTCAAGATCACCATGGCCGGCGCGGGCGCGGCGGGCAACGCCGTGCTGCGGCTGCTGCTGGCCGCCGGCGCCCGCAACATCGTCGTCTGCGACTACCTCGGCGCCGTCCACAAGGGCCGCGACGACCTCGACGAGTCGCTGCGCTGGATCGCCGAGCACACCAACGCCGAGGGCTACTCCGGCGACCTGCGCGGTGCCGTCAAGGACGCCGACGTGTTCGTGGGCGTCTCGGCGCCGGGCATCCTGACGGGCGACGACATCGCCACGATGGCCGACGACGCGGTGGTGTTCGCCCTGGCCAACCCGGAGCCGGAGGTCTCGCCCGACGACGCCCGCGAGCACGCCGCCGTGGTCGCGACGGGCCGCTCCGACTACCCCAACCAGATCAACAACGTGCTGGCCTTCCCGGGCGTGTTCCGGGGGCTGCTGGACGCGCAGGCGAGCGGCGTGACGCAGGAGATGCTGCTGGCCGCCGCGAACGCGCTGGCCGCCGTCGTGACGCCCGAGGAGCTGGGCCCCAACTACATCATCCCGAGCGTCTTCCACCCCGACGTGGCCACCGCGGTGGCCGCCGCCGTCCGCGAGTCGGCCGGCGGCCGGGCGCGCGGCTTCACAGAAGCCTGATCTTTCACGGCACGGCCCAGGTCACCCCACCCGCCGACCAGGGCTCCGGGCCTCCAGGAAGACGCCTCCAACCCGCACGGGGCCGGCCGCCGCCACGGCGCACACCTGGCCGGGTTCCGCGGTCAGCCCCGGCCCGCCGCGTCAGAAGCGGTGAGGGCGGGCATCAGGCGGTAGCTCTCCTGGAAGACCAGGTTGTGGGCGTCGCCGGCGGCGATCACGCGCAGCGTGTCCAGCTGGCCGGCGGCGTCCGTCTCGTCGAAGACGTTCAGCGGCCAGTCGCCGACCGTGTTGCCGCGCAGGTGCGGGTGGTGGAAGTCGCAGCCGAAGTGGGCGACCACCGCGATCGGCTGCACGCCGCTCTCGCGCTGCCGGGGCCACGTCAGCGACCACATGGCGTTGAGGCCCCCTTCGCGGGAGCGGGTGACGCCGCTGGCGACCACCTCGCCGGTGCCGAGCAGCAGGTCGGCGTTGACCTCGTCGAGGGCGTGCCGGGCCACGGGGTCGAGGAGCTCGACGGCCCTGGCGAACACGCGTTCCTTGTCCTCCCGCGTGACGGCGTGGCCGTGGTCGCCGTCACGCAGGTCCTTGAAGTGCCTGAGCAGGGCTTCGTTGATGGGAGTGCGCATGCCTGCCCCCTGCCCAGGCGGGGCGCCTGGCCACCTGCCGGGGCGGGTCAGGCCAGCAGCGCGGCGATCCTGGCCCGGACGTCGGGGGTGTCGAGGCCGCGTACGGTGAGCGTGGTGCGGCGGCGGACGACGTCGTCGACGGTGGCGGCCCACTCGTGGTCACGGGCGAAGACGGCCTGGGCCCAGATGTCGGGCCCGTCGGGGTGGATGCGCTCGCCGAGCGCGGGGTCGTCCCTGATGAGCCGGGCCAGCTCGAACGCGATCGACCCGTAGTGCGTGGCCAGGTGCCTGGCCACCAGCGGGTCCATGCGGGTGCCCGGGTCGCGGTCGGTCCACAGCCGCATGGCGACCGCGTCGGGGCTGGCCAGGCCGGGCAGCGGCACGGCCGGCAGGATGTCGGCGAGGTCGTCGCCCAGGGGGCGGCCCGGCAGGTGGGCGAGGATGTCGAGCACGTGCTTGCCGATGTGCCGGTAGGTGGTCCACTTGCCGCCGGCCACCGAGAGCATGCCGCCGGAGCCGCGGGTCAGCACCGTCTCGCGCTTGGCCGCCGTGACCTGGCCGGGGCCGCCGGGCAGGACGCGCAGGCCGGCGAAGGCATAGGTGATGTCCTCGCGCCGGAGCTGCTCGTCGCGCACGGAGTGGCCGGCCTCGTCGAGGATCTGCGCGATGTCCGCCTCGGTGGGGCTGACCAGGCCGGGGTCGCCCTCGTACGCCTCGTCCGTGGTGCCGAGCAGCAGGTGGTCCTCCCACGGGATGGCGAAGGAGACGCGGTACTTGTCGATGGGCGTGGTCAGCGCCGCCTTCCACGGCTCGTGCCGGCGCAGCACCAGGTGGGCGCCCTTGGACAGGCGGATGCTCGGCTCGGCGGACGGGTCCTCCATGCGCCGCAGGTGGTCCACCCACGGGCCGGTGGCGTTGAGCACGAGCCGGGCGGACACGCCGAACTCGGTGCCGTCGAGCCGGTCGCGCAGCTCGGCGCCGGTCACGCTGCCGGACGTCTTGCGCAGCCCCACGACCTCGGCGTGGTTGAGCACGGTCGCGCCGGCGTCCACGGCGGCGCGCACGGTCATGACGGCGACGCGGCTGTCGTTCATCTGGTGGTCGCCGTAGACGGCGGCGGCCCGCAGGCCCTCCGTCCGCAGGGCCGGGACCTTGGCCAGCGCCTGGTGGGGCGTGATCACCTTGCCCATGCCGTCGCCGAACACCGACAGCGCCGAGTACAGGAACACGCCCGCACCCAGCTTGGCGGCCCCGTGCGGCCCGCCCTTGTAGATCGGCACCAGGAACGTCAGCGGCTTGACCAGGTGCGGCGCGATGTCGGCGGCCAGGGCGCGCCGCTCGCGGTGGTTCTCGGCGACGAGCTTGACGTTGCCGGTCTGCAGGTAACGCAGCCCGCCGTGGACGAGCTTGGAGGAGGCGCTGGAGGTGGCCCCGGCGAAGTCGCCGGCGTCGACCATCGCCACCCGCAGCCCCGCCTGGGCGGCCATCCAGGTCACGGACGTGCCGAGGATGCCGCCCCCGATCACGAGCAGGTCGTAGGTGGTGGTGGAGAGCTCCTGCCGGACCTCCGCCCGATCGGTGCCGATCGCGGTCGTCATCGCCGTCATCCCTCCTGCTCGACCCAGCCCAGGGTGCGGGCCACGGCCTTCTTCCAGTTGCGGTACTCGCGGTCGCGAGCCGCTTCGTCGATCGCGGGCCGCCACTCGGCGGCCTTGTGCCAGTTGGCGCGCAGCGTGTCGAGGTCGGGCCAGTAGCCGGTGGCCAGGCCCGCCGCGTACGCGGCGCCGAGCGCGGTCGTCTCGGCCACCATCGGCCGGATCACCGGCACGGCCAGCACGTCGGCGAGCGTCTGCATGAGCAGGTTGTCGGCGGTCATGCCGCCGTCGGCCCGCAACGTCGTCAGGTCGAGCCCGGAGTCGGCGTTCATGGCGTCCACGACCTCGCGCGTCTGCCACGCGGTGGCCTCCAGGACGGCCCGCGCGATGTGCCCCTTGTTGACGAACCCGGTCAGCCCCGCGATCACCCCGCGCGCGTCGGAGCGCCAGTGCGGCGCGAACAGCCCGGAGAAGGCCGGCACGAAGTAGCAGCCGCCGTTGTCGTCGACGGTCTTGGCCAGCGTCTCGATCTCGGCGGCGCTGGAGATGAGGCCGAGGTTGTCGCGCAGCCACTGCACCAGGGAGCCGGTGACGGCGATGGCGCCCTCCAGCGCGTACGTGGCGGGCCCGTCGCCGATGCGGTAGCCGACGGTGGTCAGCAGGCCGTGCTTGGAGACGACCGGCGCGGAGCCGGTGTTCATCAGCAGGAAGCTGCCGGAGCCGTAGGTGCTCTTGACCTCGCCGGGCTCGAAGCAGGTCTGCCCGAACAGCGCCGCCTGCTGGTCGCCGAGCGCCGCGGCGACCGGGACGCCGGCCTCGGTGTGGCCGTAGACCTCGGAGGACGGGCGGATCTCCGGCAGCATCGCGCGCGGCACGCCCATCGCGGCGAGCAGCTCGTCGTCCCACTCCAGGGTGTGGATGTTCATCAGCATCGTGCGGCTGGCGTTGGTGACGTCGGTGATGTGCCGGCCGGTGAGGTTCCACAGCAGCCAGCTGTCCATCGTGCCGAACAGCACTTCGCCGCGCTCGGCCCGCTCCCGCAGCCCGTACGCGTCGAGCAGCCAGCGGATCTTGGGCCCGGAGAAGTAGGTGTGCAGCGGCAGCCCGGCCTTCTCCTTGAACAGCCCCTCGTGCTCGGCCAGCGCGCGGGTGAGCGCGTCGGTGCGGGTGTCCTGCCACACGACGGCGGGGCAGGCGGGGCGGCCGGTGGCGCGGTCCCACAGGACGGTGGTCTCGCGCTGGTTGGTGATGCCCAGGGCGGCGATCTGCGCGTCGTCGATGCCGGCGCCGCTGACGGCCTGGGCCAGGACGGCCCGGACGTTCTGCCAGATCTCGTCGGCGTCGTGCTCGACCCAGCCCGGCTTGGGGAAGATCTGGCGGTGCTCGCGCTGGGCGACGGAGATGATGTTGCCGGCCTCGTCGAACACGATGCACCGGCTGGACGTGGTGCCCTGGTCGATGGCTGCGACGTAGTGCGGTCGAGGCACTGGTTCCTCGCAAGACTTATGGTTCGACAATGCCGAACGAATGGTATGTGGTCCGTCGGAGCTTGTTCAAGTGTCATCGGGCGAGGTCGCGGGTGATGGCCCGCGCCGCGTCGCGTACGTAGGAGACGAACTGCATGTCCAGCCGGCCGTCGGTGGCCAGCCGCTCGACCGCGCCGCGGATGCCGATGGCGCCGACCACGATGCCGCGCCGGTCCTTGATCGGGGCGGCGATGGCCACCTCGCCCTCCGTCAGCTCCTCCATCTCGGCCGCCCAGCCGCGCGCCCTGACCTGGTCGAGCTCCGCCTCCAGGGCCGCCGGGTCGGTGATCGTGTGCTTGGTGCGGGGCTCCAGGGGCTGGGCGTGCTCGCCGTACGGGTCGTGGGCGAGCAGCACCTTGCCCAGGGCGCTGGCGTGGGTCGGCAGGTACGTGCCCACCTGGAGCGTCTGCATGCTGTCGTCGGGACGGAAGACGTGGTGGATGACCAGGACGTGGCCCTCGTGCAGGGTGCCGATCCAGGCGCTCTCCCTGCTGCGGCCGGCCAGCGCGTCGGCCCAGTTGATGCTGCGGGTGCGCAGCTCGTTGACGTCGAGGTAGCTGCTGCCGAGATGGAGCAGCGTGGCGCCGAGGCGATACTTGCCGGTGGCCGCGTCCTGCTCGACGAAACCCACGTGGACCAGGGTGCGCAGGATGCCGTGCAGCGTGCCCTTCGGCAGGCCCATGGCGCGGGCCAGCTCGGCCACCCCGAGTTGCCGTGGACCGGAGGCGAGCAGCCGTAGGATCGCGGCGGCGCGCTCCACCGATTGAATCGTCTCTCCCACAACGGGAACCCTAACGCAGTTCGGCAATGCCGAACACCCTGTTAACGGGAAAAGTGTGCCTGTAAGCTGGAGTCCTGCACGAGGAGACTAGATGGACCAACCTTCCCGCTCGGCGGGAACCGTGCGGCCCGGGGGCCGCACAGCCCGAGTACGCGCGGCCGTCCTGGAGGCCACCCAGGACGAGCTGGTCGAGCGCGGCTTCCACGGCCTGACCATGGACCAGGTCGCGGCCAGGGCGGGCGTCGGCAAGACCACCGTCTACCGGCGCTGGGGGAGCACCACCGGGCTGGTGGCCGACCTCATGAACGAGCTGGCCAACCAGTCCTCCGACCACGCCGACACGGGAAGCGTCGAGGAGGACCTGCGGGCCAACGCGCTGGCCGTGCTCGACGCGGTCAACGACGGGCGGCTCGGGGCCACGTTCCAGGCCGTGATCGCCGCCGCCACCTGCGACGAGCAGGCGGCGCAGGCCCTGCGGGCCTTCTACTCGCGCCGCATCGAGGAGTGGGCCAAGGTCGTGGACCTGGCCGTGCGGCGGGGCGAGCTGCCTGAGGGCACCGACGGGGCCGAGGTGATCAGGGCCATCTCGGCCCCGCTCTACTACCGGCTGGTGGTCACGAGGGAGCCGGTGACGCGGGTGGTCGCCGAGCGCTCCGTGACCCGCACGCTGGCCGCCGCCCGGGCCGGGGCGTTCGTCGTGTGACGGAAGCGCTGGTCTGTCACATGCCGGATCGGGGCCAGATCGAGCCGTACCACCACAGGATCCCGCCCATCACCACCAGGCCGCCCGCCGTGGCCAGCTTCCCCATGAGATCGGCGGGCGGGCCCGTGTACGGCAGGCGCCCGTGCCGGCGGTGCCCCCACGGGCAGTCGTTCTCGACGTGGCTGGAGTCGATGAGCGTCTCCGGGTCGTGGTCGCTGACCGAGTACGCCTCGATCTCGGCCCCGCTGCCCTTGCCCACCGGCACGTGTCGCACGACGGTCTTGCGGGCCGGGATCGAGCCGCTCGCCACGCTGGTGCCGTCGGCCTTCAGGTCGAAGCGGGCGAGCTGGCGGGTCTGGTTGTGCAGCCGCACGGCCACCCGGCCCGAGCGGCAGCCCACGTCGTCGACGGTCATCGTGAACGGGTCACCGGAGTCGTGTCGCGGCCAGGGCCAGTCGCCCGTCTGGGCGTCGGAGACGGAGGGGAGCAGCGCGATGGCGCCCAGGGGCAGGGCGGCCAGGACGAGGCGAATGCTGATACGCATATGTTTCTCCCACGAGCGATCTCCGCTACCTAAAGTTCCCAAGCGGGCACGAAAAGTAACATCGACACTCCGGGGGAGCGCGCACCCCCGCAGGTACTTCATGATGGAGGTATGGCGGAAGCGATCTACGTCGGCGGGTTGCTGGTGGCGACGCCACTTCTCGACGACCCCAACTTCCGGCGTAGCGTCGTGCTGATTCTCGAACACGACCACGACGGCGGCACTTTGGGCGTCGTGCTCAACCGGCCCAGCGACATCTCGGTGACACAGGTGCTGCCTGTGTGGGATCCCCTGGTGACCGGGCCCTCCGTGCTCTTCGAGGGCGGGCCCGTACAGACCGACAGCGCGCTGGCGCTGGCGGCGGTGCCCAGCGGGGAGGAGCCGCTGGGGTGGCGCCGGCTGCACGCGGGCACCGACGCGGTGGCCCGGCTCGGCACGGTCGACCTCGACGCGCCGCCCGAGATCCTGCAAGGGGAGATCGCGCAGATGCGCATCTTCGCGGGGTATGCGGGCTGGACGTCCGGGCAGCTGGAGAGCGAGATCGCCGAGGGCGCCTGGTACGTCGTGGACTCCGAGGTCGGCGACACCTTCCACGCCGACCCGACCTCGCTGTGGCGGCAGGTGCTGCGGCGCCAGCGCGGCGAGCTGGCCTTCGTGGCGACCTGCCCCGACGACCCCACGATGAACTAGCGGTTACAGGTCCCAGCCCGGCCGCAGGGAGCGCTCGGCCAGGGCGATGCTCTCCGCCATCCTGTGCTGGACCTCCTCGAACGTGCCTTCGCGGCGCGGGCACTCGAACCCGACGCGCATCGTCGACATCGCCCACGCCACGATCAGGTGCGTGAGCTGGTCTTGAGCGGGGTCCACGCCCCGGCGGGCGGCGATCACCTCGGCCAGGTGCTGCTCGGTGCGGGCGCCCCTGGCCACCGACAGCCCGACCAGGCGCGGATGCTCGTCCAGCAGCCGCCGCAGCTTCAGGAAGCGCGCGGCGTCCTCGGGCGTCGCCTCCTGGAGATCGGCCAGGACGGCGCGCATCGCCTGCATGAGGCAGGCGAACGGCGGCTCGTCGGGCGGCCGGCTCGCCAGAGCCTCCAGCATGAGATCTTCCGCGTGGTCGTGGAAGAGCAGGACCAGGTGATCCTTGCCGGTGAAGTAGCGGAAGAAGGTGCGAGGGGAGATCTCGACGGCCCCCGCTATCTGCTCGACGGTCGTCGACTCGTATCCTTGTTCGAGGAACAAGTCCAGTGCCGCGTCGAGGATCGCCAGGCGCGTCTTCTCCTTCTTGCGTTCCCGAAGACCCACTGTGGTCACTCCCTCGAAACCTTTCTGTCACAGTGTGCCATAAGTCATAGGGCGACTAATAAAAGTCGTTTGTCACACGTCACAGACTGACAGTAGATTACCTGAGACTTACGAGATCTATGCCCCGGTGCGGGGCGGTACGGGTACTTGAGGGGGATTCATGGCTGACACGAAGGCGGTCGACGCGCCGCCGTCGTCCGGCCCTGGCAAGCCGGGGACGGGGGGCAACCCGTGGCTTGTCCTGCTGGCGGTGAGCCTGGGCGTGATCATGGTGATGCTCGACGGCACGGTCGTCGGCATCGCCAACCCGGTCATCCAGGCCGACCTGAAGGCGACACTTTCCGACCTGCAGTGGGTGACCAGCGGTTACCTGCTCGCGCTCGCGGTCTTCCTGATCACCGCCGGCAAGCTCGGCGACCTGTTCGGGCACAAGCGGGTCTTTCTCATCGGCGTGGCGGGCTTCGCCCTGTCCTCGGTGGGCATCGGGCTCAGCGCCGAGCTGGCCGACATCATTCCCGGCGTCTCGCCGATCGGCGCGCTGATCGGCCTGCGCGTGCTGCAGGGCCTGTTCGGCGCGCTGCTGCAGCCGGCCGCGCTGGCGCTGCTGCGCGGCGCCTTCCCCGGTGAGAAGCTGAACCAGGCGATGGGCGCCTGGGGCGCCATCATCGGCCTGTCCAGCGCCGCCGGCCCGATCGTGGGCGGAGTGCTGGTCGAGAAGGTGAGCTGGGAGTCGGTCTTCTTCATCAACGCGCCCGTCGGCGTCATCGCGCTGGTCATGGGCGTGCTGCTGATCAAGGAGAACCGCTCGCAGACGTTCGCCCGCATCGACTGGCTCGGCGTGGTGCTGCTGTCCGGCGCGATGTTCTCGCTCGTCTGGACCATCATCAAGGCCCCCGAGTGGGGCTGGGGCGACAGCACGACGCTGACCTTCGTCGGCGCGTTCGTGGTGCTCATCGCCGCCTTCGTCTTCTGGCAGAGCAGGGCCAGGCAGCCGCTGGTGCCGCTGTCGCTGTTCGCCAACCCGTCCATCTCCATCGGCACCTTCCTGCTGATGATGGTCGCGTTCGCGATGTTCGGCGCGATGTTCTTCCTCGGCTTCTTCTTCCAGGGCGTGCACGGGCTGACCCCGCTGGAGGCCGGCCTGCGCATGCTGCCGATGAGCGCCGGCATGATCGTCGCCTCGCCGCTGGCGGGCATGGCGCTCGGCCGGTTCGGTCCGAAGATCACGATGGCGGCCGGCCTGCTGGTCACCGCCCTCGCCATGTTCCTCATGTCGCGGCTCGGCATCGACGCCTCGTTCATCGAGAGCGGCATCCCGTTCGTGCTGCTGGCCTTCGGCCTCTCGCCCGTCTTCGTGGGCGCCACCGAGATCATCGTCGGCAACGCGCCGGTCGAGCTCAGCGGCGTCGCCGGCGGCCTGCAGCAGTCGGCCATGCAGGTCGGCGGCGCGCTCGGCACCGCGATCCTGGGCGCCGTGATGGCCGCCGAGATCTCCGACACGCTGCCCGGCCACCTCGGCCCCGCCGCGGCCGAGATCCCGCCGGCGCAGCTGGCGCTCCTGGAGAAGGCCGCCGCCTTCGGCCAGGCGCCCGCCGGGCTGCCGCAGCAGATCGGCGACGCCGTCCACCTGTCGTTCATGGACGGCATGCACGTCGCCTTCCTGGTCAGCACCTGCATCGCGGTGCTCACCGCCGCCCTGACGGTCTTCGTCAGGGCCGGCAGGAAGACCGAGGGCGCCGCCGTCCACGTCGGCTGACGGTCAGTTTCGCTACGGCCTCCGCTCTGCCCAGGGCGGGGGCCGTACGGCGTTGCGGGGGCCGGTCGCGGGCGGGCATAAACTCAATGGGGTGAGCACGAAGATCCTCCCTGAGCAGGAGACCACTCCGCGCACGTCGCACGGCGACGGCGATCACGAGCGGTTCGCCCACTACGCGGACAAGCACAAGATCACCGAGAGCATGGTGACCGGCACGCCGATCCGCGCTCTCTGCGGCAAGGTCTGGGTGCCCAGCCGCGACCCGAAGAAGTACCCGGTCTGCCCGGAGTGCAAGGAGATCTACGAAGGTCTGCCCGCGGGTGGCGGCGAGGGCGACGACAAGCAGTGAGTGTTGCTGTGCGGTAATCCGTACGGGTCGAGTTACGGTCTGTAGCCAGACCAGCTCTTACCGTAGTGGGGGACCACATGGCCCGGCGCGCGACCGCCGTCTCGTTGGCATGCCTGCTCGCGGCCGGGTTCGTCCCGCCGCTCCGGCCCGCCGCCGCCCAGGCGCCCGGCTGCGCCACCACACCGCCGCCGCCCGCCCGGGCATCGTCCGCCCACGCGCCGGCATCCGCCGTCCACGCGTCGTCGGCCGCGCACATGCGTGCGGGCGCGGGCAGGGCCGGGCGGCCGGGGCCGCGGTCGCCGAAGCCGCAGGACGTCGCCATGGTGATGGCCGAGCTGGGTGAGCGGCTGAGCGGGGTGACGCCGCCGAGCGAGATCACCGTGCCCACCCGCGTCCACGTCATCTCCCCCGGCCCCGTCCGGCGCGTCACCGACAGCGCGGTCCAGGCCCAGATCGACGCGCTCAACTCCGCGTACGGCGGCAAGTTCGGCGGCGTGGACACCGGCGTGCGCTTCCGCCTGGAGGGCATCTCGGTCAAGGAGGAGCCCTCCTGGTTCGCCGACCCCGTCGGCCACGAACGCGCCATGAAGAGCGCGCTGCACACGGGCGGCCCCGGCACGCTCAACCTCTACATCGCCCAGCTCAGCGAGCTGATGCTGGGCTTCGCCAGCTACCCCTACTGGTACGCGGGCGCCCCCGCGCTCGACGGCGTGGTGATCGACTGGCGCAGCCTGCCCGGCGGGGCGATGAGCGACTACAACAAGGGCTTCACGGGAGTGCACGAGATCGGCCACTGGCTGGGCCTGTTCCACACGTTCGAGAACGGCTGCAAGGCGCCCGGCGACGGCATCGACGACACCGCGCCCGAGGCCGCCCCGACGGAGGGCTGCCCGCAGGGCAAGGACACCTGCCCGGGCGACGGCGGCCGGGACCCCGCGCACAACTACATGGACTACGCGCACGACCGGTGCATGTGGGAGTTCACGGTCGGGCAGGCCGACCGGATGCACGAGATGTGGGCGGCCTACCGCAGCACGCCCGCCGCCTGACATGTCCGCCACGTCTACGATGTCGGGGTGACAGCACCAAAGGCACTTGACACTCCCCACAAGCCCGCAGGGATCCTCGGCCCCGAGTACCGCACGGCCACCTTAGGCATCCTGCTCGTGGTGACGCTGATCGCGTTCGAGGGCATGTCCGTCGGTGTCGTCATGCCCGCCATCGCCACCGAGCTCGACGCCCTCGACCTGTACGGGCTGAGCTTCTCCGCCTTCCTCATCGCCAGCCTGTTCATGAACGTCGTGGCCGGGCTCTGGTCGGACCGGCGCGGCTACCCGCTGCCGTTCCTGGTGGGCGTGGTGCTGTTCGCGGCCGGCATGGGCCTGGCCGGAGCGGCGGGCTCGGCCGAGATGTTCCTGGTGGCGCGGGCCGTGCAGGGGCTGGGCGGCGGCGCCTCCATCGTGGCCCTGTACGTGATGATCGCCCGCGTGTACGCCATGGAGGTGCGCCCCAAGGCGTTCGCCGCCGTCTCGGCCGCCTGGGTCGTGCCCGCGATGGTGGGGCCGTCCGTGGCCGGGTTCGTCGGCGAGCAGTGGGGCTGGCGGTACGTCTTCTACGGCATCGTCCCGTTGGTGATCCCCGCCCTCGCGATGCTCGTCCCGGCGCTGCGCATGGGCTCGTCGGGCGAGGCCCAGCCGGGCACCGGCCCGCGGTCGAGGCCCGTCGAGATGACGCTGGCCGCCACCGCCACGGCCGGCGGGGCCGGGCTGCTGCTGCACGGCGTGGACCGGCTGCACGTCGCGGCCGGCACGGCGAGCGTGGAGACCGTGGCGGGCCTGGCCCTGCTGGTCTACGGCCTGTACCGGCTGATGCCGCCGGGCGCGCTGCGGCTGCGGCGCGGGCTGTCCACGACCGTCCTCATGCGCGGCTTCTTCTCGGCCGCCTTCTTCGGCGTGAACGCCTACATCCCGCTGGCGCTGCAGCACGTCAAGGGCTTCGACACGGCGTCGGCGGGCATCGCGCTGACGACCGGCGCGCTCGGCTGGTCGGCGGGGTCGTACCTGCAGAGCAGGCAGGCCGGGGAGGCGTACAAGAGGATCAGGCTCGGCGCGGGCTGCGTCACCGTCGCGATCCTGATCTGCCTGCTCGCCGTCGTGCCCGGCATGACCGGCTGGATCTCCGTGCCCGCGTGGGTCGTCGGGGGCTTCGGCATGGGGTACGGCATCACCACGATCACCGTCACGGCCATGAAGCAGTCGCCGGTCAACGAGCAGGGCGCGAACTCGGCCGCCCTCTCCGTCACCGACCAGCTCGGCTCGGCGCTGTCCATCGGCATCGGCGGCGCGCTGATCAACGTGATCGGGCACTCCTCCGCCCAGATCGCCACCGGGTTCCTCGTCATCTCGGGGCTCATGGCGGTCATCTCGCTGAGCGCGGTGCTGCTCGCCGGCCGCGTCCGCTGAATTCCGTCACTCCCGCCCCAGCGATCACGGTTCTCCTGTTCGCCGTGGCGGGGAGTGATAGGACAGCGGGCAAGGAGGTGTCATGGAGGGTGATCACCGTGTCTGGCCCCCTCGGCAGGGGCCCGGGCATCGCCGCAGTCCTCCGGAGGACACGGGGCCCGCGTCCCCCGACGAGGAGGGCCCTGCGGCGGCGGGCCGCCCGGCCGAGCCGCCACCCGCCTGGGGCCGCCGCGGCCGCCCGTACGCGGAGGAGCCCGAGCACCCGGCCTGGCGACGACAGGACCAGTCCCGCGGCGACCCCACCCGAGGATCGCCGCCCGAGCGGGGACAGGCACGCGGAGGCCCTGCCTGGGAGGCGCCGCCCGCGCAGGCGCGTGGAGGCCCCGCTCGGGGAGGGCCGGGGCGGCGGCCGCATCCGCTCGACCTGGAGGCGGAGGCCACCATCGAGGAGCCGGCGCCCGCGTTCGAGGAGCCCGCGTGGAACCCGCGCATCACCAGCAGGAGCGCGGACGACAGCCTCCCGCCGTCCGCCCGCCTCCACGGCTCTCCCAAGGACCCGGGGGCGCGCAGGGCAGGCCCGCACGGGGAGCGGCCGTGGCAGCGCGTGCTGGTCGTGCTGGCGGCGCTGCTGGCCGGTACGGGGCTGGCGGCCGGCGCGACGGCGGCGACGGCGCGGGTCACCGCGCCGCGGGCGGCGGACACGGGGAGGCTGAGCGACGCGCTGGCCGGGGTGGCGGCGACGCTGCCGCAGGGCTGGAGCGCGGGCGCGGTGCCGCCGGTCACGGGGTTCACCTCGGTCGTACGGGACGGGCGCGGCGGCCTCGTGATGGCCAGGCCGGTCCAGGGTCCGGTGAAGGACGCGGGGAAGGCCACGGAGGAGGCGGCGGGCCTGTACTCCAGGCTGCTGCTGAGGGGCGACCGCGTGACGGTCGTCGAGGACCGGCGGCTGCCCGGCGGCCACACCCGTGCGCTACGAGCGGAATACGCGGGCGGGACGAACCGCCCGGCGTACCTGAGAGTGATGCTGCTCACCCGCGAGTCGCGCCCCGTGCTGCTCGTCGGGCTGCTCCAACCTGAGGAAACCCGGCACAGGCAGGCGCTCGACGCGGTGATGACGAGCTTCCGATAAGCCGCATAGCACGTGAGGAAGACCTTGGCCAGAATCCTTGGCTCACGGCACGTCTTGTCGGTGGGCCCGATTACTCTTGGGTCACTGTGAGAGAGCGAAGCACACGAACCCCAGAGGTGATGCGGTGAGCACCTTCGCCGCGTCCCACCTATCGCCTTCCTATCCCGACCGGGCCGCGTGGGGCACCGCCCCCAAGCTGCGCGCCTGGCAGCAGGAGGCGTTCGACCTCTACTTCAGGCGCGAGCCGCGTGACTTCCTCACCGTGGCGACGCCGGGCGCGGGCAAGACGACCTACGCCCTGCGCATCGCCAGCGAGCTGCTCGCCAACGGGGTGATCAGGGCGGTCACGATCGTGACGCCCACCGAGCACCTCAAGCGCCAGTGGGCCGACGCGGCCGGGCGGGTGGGCATCGCGATCGACCCCGAGTTCAAGAACAGCCAGGGCGCCACCTCCCGCGACTACACGGGGGTGGCGGTGACGTACGCGCAGGTGGCGATGCACCCCGCCCTGCACAGGGCGCGCACGGAAAACCGCAAGACCCTGGTCATCTTCGACGAGATCCACCACGCCGGCGACGCCAAGTCGTGGGGCGACGGCATCCGCGAGGCGTTCGAGCCGGCCACGCGCCGCCTGCAGCTCACGGGCACGCCATTCCGGTCCGACGACAACCCGATCCCCTTCGTGGCCTACGAGGAGGACGCCGAGGGCCTCAAGCGCAGCGTCGCCGACTACTCCTATGGCTACGGCCCGGCGCTCGACGACGGCGTCGTGCGGCCGGTCATCTTCCTGGCGTACTCCGGCGAGATGAAGTGGCGCACGCGGGCCGGCGACGAGATCGCCGCCACGCTCGGCACCCCGCTCACCAAAGACCAGCTCTCGCAGGCGTGGCGGGCCGCGCTCGACCCGAAGGGCGACTGGATCCGCCAGGTCATGCAGGCCGCCGACCGCCGGCTGACCGAGGTGCGCAGGGGCGTGCCCGACGCGGGCGGCCTGGTCATCGCCACCGACCACGAGACGGCCCGCGCCTACGCCCGCCACCTGCGCAACATCACCGGCGAGGGCGCCACGGTGGTCCTGTCCGACGACCCGGGCGCGTCGAAGAAGATCAAGGCGTTCGCGGCGTCGGAAGACCGCTGGCTGGTGGCGGTGCGCATGGTCTCGGAAGGCGTCGACATCCCGCGCCTGTGCGTCGGGGTCTACGCCACCTCCACCTCGACCCCGCTCTTCTTCGCCCAGGCCGTGGGCCGTTTCGTGCGGGCGCGCAAGCGCGGCGAGACCGCCTCGGTCTTCCTCCCCTCGGTGCCCACGCTCATGGGCCTGGCCAACGAGATGGAGGTCGAGCGCGACCACGTGCTCAACAAGCGGCCTCCCGAGGACGGCCTCGACGACTCGCTGCTGGAGCAGGCCAACCGCAAGCAGGACAACCCTGACGTCCTGGGCGACGAGCTCCCGTTCGAGACGATGGAGACCTCGGCCACGTTCGACCGGGTGCTGTTCGACGGCGGCGAGTTCGGCACCGGCGCCGAGGTCGGCTCGGCCGAGGAAGAGGACTTCATCGGCCTGCCGGGCCTGCTGGAGCCCGACCAGGTGGCCCAGCTGCTGCGCAAGCGGCAGTCGGAGCAGCAGGCGGCCAAGCGCAAGCAGCAGGTCGAGGCGCCCAAGCAGGAGCTGGCGCCGCACGAGCAGATCGCCGAGCTGCGGCGCGAGCTCAACGGCCTGGTCGGCGCGTGGAACCATCGCACGGGCCAGCCGCACGGGGTGATCCACTCCGAGCTGCGGCGGGCGTGCGGCGGCCCGCCGATCGCGCAGGCCACCGTGGAGCAGATCCAGGAGCGCATCGCGATGATCCGCCGCTGGGCCACCCAGCGCCGCTGAGCGGGAAGGCACAAAGCTGAGCGGAAGGCACAAAGCTGAGCGGAAGGCACAGAGCTGAGCGGGAAGGCACAGAGCTGAGCGGGAAGGCACGGAGGAGACAGGGGAGACTCAACGGGCCGCAATTCCTGTGCACCGGCTTCGCCTGGGTTCACCGAATGAGGGTAGAGAGGCGCTCATTCGGTTTTCTCGGGTGAAAACGCGCCCGCTCGATTCGTCGAATCGGGGCAATTCGGCGCGGCCCGGTGGGAGGAAGGAAGAAAATGCAGGCGCTGTCCCTCGCATTCGTGGCGGGGATCTTCACGGCCTTCGAGCCCAGGCAGGTGTCCCTCGTCATCCTGACCGCGTTGATCGGGCTGACGGTGGCGGCGATGCGCAAGGTGTTCCGCCAGTCGCACGCCATCATGGTCATCGGCGGCACGAGCGTCCTGCTCGGGGTCCTCGCCGTCCTTACCCTCGCGTACCTGATCACCTATCGGGCGGTATGACGGCGAAGGTGCGATAAAGCGCGTCTTCGCAGGTCAAAGGGTGCGGGCCGGGCGCCGGTCCGATGGTCACGAAGCGTGACTCTGCGCATTTGGCCACAGAGCAGTGGCCTTCTGTTAGAAGCTCGACGGGAGCGGCAACAACCACTCTTGGCTGTCTTGCGGATATGCAGAAGGACTTTGCCCATGTCGTCTGAGGCCACCCGAAAGTCGACGCTCAGCGTCACTTCCGGCCTCTCTCGAAACGCCATCATCATCAGGCTCGAAGGCGAGCTCGACGTGAATGCGCTGCCCATCCTCAGGGAGCACCTGCAGCGCATCTGGGAGCTGCCCGCCAAATCGTTCCTGATCCTGGATCTCGGCGAAGTCTCGTTCTGCGACTCCATGGGGATGAACGAACTCATCGACATCATGCACCGGTGCGAGGCGAGAGGCACGAGGCTGCTGCTCGGAGGGGTGCAGGGGGTGATGGCCCGGGTGTTGTCGATCACCGGGTTGCGGCACGCGTTCGAGGTCTTCGCCGTGTTCGACGACGCGCTGCGGATGGCCGTCGCGCCGCCCTGACCCCTCCTCTCGGTCCGTTTCAGGCCGCCGATCGCGGGATGCGGTGACCGCTGCGGCCGTCGATCGCGGTGTAGCGCGTCTTGCCGTGTAACGGGACCGTCAGCGACGCCGTGCCGCTCCTGACGTGGACGGGCAGCGTGAGCACGCCCGGCCGGGTCTCCTGGCGTGCGGCGCGCCGGGTCGTCCGCAGCCAGATGAGCAGCTTCCTGTCACGGGTGCGCAGGGCCACCACGGCGCGGTCGCACTCGTGCGGCGTGGCCGGCCAGCTCAGCAGGAGCGACCCGCCGGGCTGCTTCCGGGCGACCCGGGGGACCTGCGCCCGCTCGTCACAGGAAGCCGGCATCGGGGAGTGGGAGTCCGGCCCGGCCTGCTTGGGGGTGGAGCCGGAGCGCGGCCTGGGGGCGGCGGAGCGGGCGGGCGGCGCCCGCAAGGTGTGCGCGGCGGCCGGGCGGGTGGCGGGGGCGGCGGCGTGCGGGAGCACGCTCATCGCGATCGTCCCCGCCTCCAGCAGGGCCAGCGTCGCGACCGCGCCCGCCCGCTCGGGGTTGCTCCCTTTGACGAGCAGCCACAGGCAGAGGGGGCCGAGCAGGAGCCATGCCATGCCCAGGGAGATGGGCAGCATCGAGGGACCTCCCACGAGATGAAAGAGTTGTCACTCTCCGTGGTACTCCGAATCCGGAGTGGGTTCGTCCTCTTCGATATCACATGACCGCAGCGTTGCACAGCGGATACGTTTCGTGATCGCCCTCGAGGGCCGGCTTTCAGCCGAGGGCGGGCGCCCCCCGTAGCACCACGCCCGCCTTGTGCAGCTCCGCGATCGCCGCCTTCGTGGTCGCCGGAGTCACGCCGGCGGTCAGGTCCAGCAGCACCCGCACCGCCAGCCCCAGCTTGACGGCGTCGAGGGCGGTGGCGCGCACGCAGTGGTCGGTGGCGATGCCCACCACGTCGACCTCGCGCACCTCGCGCTCCCTGAGCCAGTCGGCCAGCGGCACCCCGTCGCCCGACGTGCCCTCGAAGCCGCTGTACGCCGCCTCGTACGCCCCCTTGCTGAAGACCTCCTCCACCGCGGAGACGTCGAACGACGGATGGAAGTCGGCGCCGGGCGTGCCGGCCACGCAGTGGGCGGGCCAGGTGGAGACGTAGTCGGGGGTCTCGGCGAAGTGGGTGCCGGGGGAGATGTGGTAGTCGCGGCTTGCCACGACGTGGTCGTAGCCGTGCTCGGCCAAGTGGCGTGTGATCGCCGCCGCCACCTCGGAGCCCCCGGCCACGGCCAGGCTGCCACCTTCGCAGAAGTCGTTCTGCACATCGACGATGATCAACGCGGTGCTCATAGGCAGCACGATACGTCAGGCGAATTCCGTGGGGATCGCCGCGTACCCGCGTCCGAGGTGGAGGGCTTCCTGGGGGAGGGTGGCGACGGCGGCGGCGTGCCGGTCGCGGGCGGCGGTCAGGGGCTCGCGGCCGACGATCTCGCCGTCGCGCACCAGCTCGTGCAGCAGGGGGATGCCGCCCTCGGGGGCGAGGCCGCTGGTGGTGATCAGCTCGGTCTCGGCGTGGCCGTGCTCGTCGAGCAGCCGGTACGCCTCCTTGCGGCCCCCGCGTGACGGCTTGCCCACCGACCGCTTGGCCACCGCCTCCAGCTTGCCCGTGGCCGTCTCCCGCGCCACCAGCTTGTAGACCAGGGCCGCCGTCGGCACGCCCGAGCCGGTCACCAGAGAGGTGCCGACGCCGTAGCCGTCGACGGGGGCGGCGGCGAGCGCGGCGATGGCGTACTCGTCGAGGTCGGAGGTGACCAGGATGCGGGTGTCGAAGGCGCCGAGCGCGTCGAGCTGCTCGCGCACCTCCTGCGCCGCGGCGGCCAGGTCGCCCGAGTCGATGCGGACCGCGCCGAGTTTGTCGCCGGCCAGCTCGACGGCCGTGCGCACGGCGGCGGGCACGTCGTAGGTGTCGACCAGCAGTGTGGTCTCGGGCCCCAGCGAGGCGATCTGGGCCTCGAACGCCGCCCGCTCCGAGTCGTGCAGCAGGGTGAACGCGTGCGCCGCCGTACCGGCCGTGGGCACTCCGTACAGGCGTCCGGCCATCAGGTTGGAGGTGGAGGCGAACCCGGCGATGTAGGCGGCCCTGGCGGCGGCCACCGCGGCGGCCTCGTGCGTGCGGCGCGAGCCCATCTCGATGAGCGGCCGCCCGCAGGCGGCGTTGGTCATGCGGGAGGCGGCGGAGGCGATCGCGCAGTCGTGGTTGAGGATCGACAGGGTGACGGTCTCCAGCAGCACGGCCTCGGCGAACGTGCCCTCCACCACCATGATCGGGGAGGCGGGGAAATAGAGGTCGCCCTCGCGATAGCCGTAGATGTTCCCGGAGAAGCGGTAATCGGCCAGAAACGCCAGAGTCGCCTCGTCCACGACCCCGCGCTCGCGAAGGTAGGTGAGTTCATCGTCACCGAAACGGAAGCGTTCGAGCTCGTCGAGGACACGTCCCGTTCCGGCGACAACCCCGTAACGGCGGCCTCCCGGCAGGTGGCGGGCGAACACCTCGAAGACCGCCCGTCTGTGGGCAGCGCCGCTCCGCAGAGCGGCCTGCAGCATCGTCAGCTCATAGTGATCTGTGAGCAACGCAGTGCTCATGGTCATTGTCACGACTCGAAGACTACGGCCCAGATAGGGCAGACTCGGGGATGTGGGTAGCACCTCTCCAATCGCCGTCGAGCGTCCGTCATCGGACGTCCGGCCCGATCTGCCATGGGTGACCATCGTCTGGAACGACCCCGTCAACCTCATGTCCTACGTGACCTATGTCTTCCAAACGGTCTTCGGCTACACCCGGGAGAAGGCCGAGAAACTGATGCTGGACGTGCACCACAAGGGCAAGGCTGTCGTGTCCAGTGGCACGCGCGAGGAGATGGAAAGGGATGTGCAGATTCTCCACTCCTACGGCCTGTGGGCGACGGTCCAGCCGGACTCGGTCAAGTGAGTCGTATGAGATCTACGAGCAGGTCAGTGAGGCGGCACCGGTGAGTTCGGGGTTCTCGCGGGGGAAGGACGGCGGCGTCGTGGCGGAGTTCGAGGCCCCGGAGGTCTCGCTGCTGCGCTCGCTCGTCTCCATGATGCTCGGCATCGTCTCGCCGGGGCGCACCAGCGACGACCCGCTGGAGCGGGCCCTCGGCATCGGTGACGGCGCGGCGCCGTCCGACCCGGTGCTGGCCAGGCTGTTCCCGTCGGCCTACGAGGACGAGAAGGAGTCGGTGGAGTTCCGCCGCTACACCGAGGCGACGCTGCGCGACGGCAAGCGGGCCGACGCGCAGACGGTGCACGAGACCGCCCGCTCGGGCCGCTTCGAGCTGACGGCCGAGCAGGCGCAGGCGTGGCTGCGCGCGCTCAACGACCTGCGCCTGACGCTCGGCACCAAGCTCGACGTGACCGAAGAGGTGCACGACGAGATCGCCGTGATGTCGGAGGACGACCCCCGTTACCCGGCCTACGTGACCTACGACTGGCTGACCTACCTCCAGGACAGCCTGCTCCGGGCGCTCTGGTAACTTCCGGGCATGCTGTCGATCTCGCAGGAACTGGTTGACAAGATCGTCGCGCACGCCCGGGCCGACCACCCCGACGAGGCGTGCGGCGTCATCGCGGGCAAGGACGGCGTGCCCGAGCGATTCATCCCGATGGAGAACGCCGAGCGTTCCCCCACCTTCTACCGCTTCGACTCGCTGGAGCAGCTCCGGGTGTGGCGGGAGATGGACGACCGCGACGAGGAGCCGGTCGTCATCTACCACTCCCACACGGCCACTGAGGCGTACCCGTCGCGCACCGACATCTCCTACGCCTCCGAGCCCGGCGCCCACTACGTGCTGGTCTCCACCAGGGACGAGCACGAGGTGGAGTTCCGCTCCTACCGCATCCTCGACGGTGTCGTCACGGAGGAAGAGGTAAGGTTTCTCCCATGATGGTCAGGCCGGTGCAGAGCTTCCTCTTCGCCCACACTCCTGCTGTCGTCGTCTACGACTGTCGCTGACTCGGAATCCGCATCCAGCCATCGGTGTTGCATGCCGATGGGACGACGACCTGACCTGAGGAGACTGACCGAGATGGCCATCGAGGTTCGCATTCCGACCATCCTGCGTAACTACACCGACGGTGCCAAGGCCGTGAACGCCGAGGGCGCGACGCTCGAAGAGCTGATCGCCAACCTTGAGGCCCGTCACCCCGGCATCAAGGAGCGCCTCGTCGACGACGGCAGCCTGCGCCGTTTCGTCAACGTCTATCTCAACGACGAGGACGTGCGCTTCCTCGGCGGCCTCGGCACGCCGGTGTCCGACGGCGACACGGTGACCGTGCTTCCCGCAGTCGCCGGCGGGTGACATGCGTTTCGACTCACTGATCGACTCGGTCGGCCGCACGCCCCTGGTCGGGTTGCCGAGGCTGTCCCCCTCCGCCGACGTGCGGATCTGGGCCAAGCTGGAAGACCGCAACCCGACCGGCTCGATCAAGGACCGCCCGGCCCTCTGGATGATCCAGGAGGCGGAGAAGGACGGCCTGCTCACCCCGGGCTGCACGATCCTCGAGCCGACCAGCGGCAACACCGGCATCTCGCTGGCCATGTCGGCCAAGCTCAAGGGCTACAAGCTGATCTGCGTGATGCCGGAGAACACCTCGGAGGAGCGCCGCCAGCTCCTGCGCATGTGGGGCGCGGAGATCATCTCCTCGCCCGCCGCGGGCGGCTCCAACGAGGCCGTGCGGGTGGCCAAGGGGCTGGCCGCCGAGCACCCCGACTGGGTGATGCTCTACCAGTACGGCAACCCGGCCAACTGGCGTGCCCACTACGAGACCACCGGTCCCGAGATCCTCGACGACCTGCCCACGGTCACCCACTTCGTGGCCGGGCTCGGCACGACCGGCACGCTCATGGGGGTCGGCCGGTTCCTGCGCGAGCGGGTGCCCGGCGTCCAGATCGTGGCGGCCGAGCCGCGGTACGGCGAGCTGGTCTACGGGCTGCGCAACGTCGACGAGGGGTTCATCCCCGAGCTCTACGACGAGTCGGTGCTGACCACCCGCTTCTCGGTGGGCTCGGCCGACGCGCTGCGCCGCACCCGCGAGCTGCTGGCCTCCGAGGGCATCTTCGCCGGCGTCTCGACCGGGGCCGCGCTGCACGCCGCGCTGGGCGTGGCCAGGAAGGCCGTCAAGGCGGGCGAGCGGGCCGACGTCGTGTTCGTCGTGGCCGACGGCGGCTGGAAGTACCTGTCCACGGGCGCCTACGAGGGCACCCTGGAGGAGGCGGAGGAGCGGCTGGAAGGCCAGCTCTGGGCCTGAGAACGCGCGAAGGGCGGCCGGTCCTCGTCGACCGGCCGCCCTTTCGTTGTAGCTCGCCTAGTTGAACAGCAGCCGCAGCGAGAACGTCGCCTCGGTGTCGGTCTGCGTGCCGCTCAGCCCCACCGCGCGCAGCACCTGGAGGTTGGCCTTGTCGTCGCCGTCCATGGAGGCGAGGTAGAGCTTCTCCACCTTGTCGAGGTCCACGAACAGCGCGTAGTTCACGTCGGCCGCGTTGGGAATCGCGGTCTGGAACGTCTCCGAGTCGCCCAGCGTGCCCTCCGCGGCCAGCTTCTTGGCGTACTCGTCGGTCGTCGCCACCGTGAAGACGCCGTCACCGGAGACCTTGGCGATCTGCGGGGCCGTCGCGCCCTGCTGGGTCAGCGCCGCCTGCACCTTGTCGATGACGGCCTGCGCCTTGGCCGGGTCGGTCATGACCCGCACACCGCCCTTGATCTGGTCGCTGTCCAGGCCCTCGCCGTCCACGGCGATCGTGAGGTTCTTGCCGAAGACGGTGGCCAGGTCGCCGGGCAGCTCCAGGCCGAACTGGGTCTTGGCCTGCTGCAACATCTGGCTGATCTGCGTGCTGCCGGCCGCCGTGGCCTGCTTCTCGATCTCGGCCCACTGCTTGGTGACGACCTGGTCGAGGCCCGAGATCGACAGCGCGCCGGCCGTGGAGGCGGGCAGGGTGCCGAGGTTGGCCTTGGGCAGGTCGCCCTGCGGGGTCATGCCCTTGGCGCCGCGCACGACGCCGGCCAGCTCCACGTAGGCGCTGTCGAAGCGCAGCGCGCCGGCGAACCTGGCGTCCTTCACCTGGTCGACCGCCGCCTGCTGGTCGGCCGGGATCGTCTTCTTGGCCAGCTCCATCAGGCCGCCCATGTCGGCCCAGAACGACAGCACGCCCTGCTCGCCGACCGCGCCCATGTCCTCGCTGAACTCGGCGTTGTCCGACAGGCTGCCCTCGGTCTTGGCGTACTTGTCGGCCAGCGCCTGCGTCGAGCTGAGCAGCGCGTAGTCCTCGCGGAAGGCGAGGCCGTACTTGTCGCCGTCCATGAGCTTGGCGATGCCGGCCTTGGCCGCCTCCTGGTCCTTGACCTGCACGGCCACCGCGAAGTCGGGCTCCTCCTTGCCGGAGGGGACGGCGGCGAAGCCGACCCGGCTGCCCAGCCACGGGTCCACGTCCTTGGCGAAGTCGAGCTTGCTGTCGGCGTCCTGCTCGTTGATCAGGTCGAACAGCGCCTTGCGCGGGTCCTCGCCCGAGAAGGAGTCCTTGGTGACCGTGAACTTCCTGGCGAGCTGGAACAGCGCCAGCTTCTGGTTCGCGGCCGGGTCCAGGTCGAGGCGGGCGTAGGCGATCGAGTTCGCGGGCAGCACGTCGTTCGGCTGCGTGCCGCCGCCGCCGAAGGTGCCCACGGCCCAGACGGCGCCGCCGCCGAGCAGGACCACGGCGAGTGCCGCCGCGATCGCGATCACCCAGCCCTTGCGGCCCTTCTTCGCCGGCTCCGGCTGGCCGAAGCCCTCGGGGCCCTGGTGCTGCCAGCCGCCCTGCTCGTACTGGGCCTGCTGCTGCCAGCCCTGCTCCTGCTGCCAGCCGCCCTGCTGCTGGTGTGCCTGCTGCTGTTGCCAGCCGGCCTGCTCCTGCTGCCAGCCCTGCTGCGGTTGCTGCTGCTGTTGCCAGCCGCCCTGCTCCTGCTGCCAGCCCTGCTGGGGCTGCTGGCCGCCGTACTGGGGCGCGCCGCCGTAGGAGGGCTGCTGCGGCCCGTACTGCGGCTGGCCCTGCTGGGGGCCGTAGGGGGGCTGCTGGCCGTAGGACGCCTGCTGGCCGTAGGCACCCTGACCTTGAGCGTCGTACTGCGGCTGGCCGTACTGCTGCTGCTGGTACGGCTGCTGCGGCGGGTAGGGCGGGCCCGGATACTGAGCCGTCGGCTGCTGCTCCGGCTGCTGCCCCTGGTTCCAGTTGTACGCCGTGGTCCGGTCGGGATCCTGGCCATAGGGGGGATTGTTCGCAGACATCACTCAACTCACAATGTGGACTTTTGACCACACAGAAAGTAGCTGATGTTGCTAGACGAGCGCTTGCAATGTGCTGAAGTTGGAATTAGACCCGGTTCAGCTCTTTTCTCAGGACATCGATGTGCACCTCGCCGTCCCCGTAGTCCATGACGTTCTCCCAGGGGACGAACGTGCAGCCCGCGTAGACCAGGCGCGCCAGCGTGCGGGAGAACCAGGCCGATCGGCCCTGGCGATCACGGGTGAGGCCGAGCAGGAGCGGGGCGCGGCGGCTGGAGACGACCAGGCCGTAGACCGTGTGGCTCTGCTGGAGCTCGCCCCTGTGCCTGACGACCCGGATGTCCACCACGAAACCGACCCACACCCCGTTGGAGTCCCAAACGGACTGTCCGATGAGTTCGGTGACACTTGCCATGATCAAACGTTGTCAGCCGAATCACGTTTTCGCAGGTAGGCGCGCTGAGGGAAGAATGCTCTAGAGTGTCTAGAACATAGTTCCAGATATGAGGCAGGGCGGATGACCAAGTTCGACGAGGCCACGCAGGCGATCAGGGTCGACGAGAACACCTACGACGTGTGTCTCGACCCCGGATACGCGATCGGCGGCCCCCTCAACGGCGGCTACCTCATGGCCGTGATCCTGCGCGCGGCGGTGGACGCCTCGCCGTTCGAGCACCCCGTGAGCCAGACGGCGCAGTTCCTGAAGGCGCCGGTCGCGGGGCCCGCGCAGGTCAGGATCGAGCCGCTGAAGGCGGGCCGGACGGCCGCGTTCGCCAGGGCGACGCTGGTGCAGGACGGCGTGGCGCAGATCGAGGGGCTGATCACGACGGCCACGCTCGCCGACGTCGAGCCCGTCTACAGCGACGCGCCCGCGCACGGCATGCCCGCGATCGAGGACTGCGCCAAGCTGCCCGACCCGAAACCCGAGTCCGGCATGACGTTGAACGCCCAGATGGACCTGCTCTTCGACCCGCCCACGATCGGCTGGCTCAAGGGCGAGCCCACCGGCCGGCCGGAGTCGCGGGCGTACTTCAGGATGGCCGAGCCGCAGGACCCCGACCCGTACGTGCTGGCGCTGGCCGTGGACGCGCTGCCGCCCGTCGTGTTCTCCGCCGGCGGGCGGGGCTGGGCGCCCACCGTGGACCTCACCTGGCACCTGCGCGCGCTGCCCGCGCCCGGGTGGCTGACGCTGCTCGGCAGCGGCCGGCTGGTCTCCGACGGCTGGTTCGACGAGGAGGTGGAGGTGCGCGACTCGACCGGGCGGCTCGTCGCCCAGTCCCGTCAGCTCGCCCGGGTCGGAAGAGGGTGAAATATCGCGCTTTATGAGCGCGTTCTGGGTGCCTTCCACGGGCCCGCTGTGAGCAAGGCAACATCATTTTCCGCCACACGCGGCACAGTGTGAGCATTCTTACGCAGTGTTGATCGTGCAGGTCGCCTACCCTCTAGAGCGTGCCGGACGCGAGTATTGGGATCTTCGACAGCGGGGTCGGCGGCCTGACGGTCGCACGCGCGATCATCGACCAGCTCCCTCACGAATCCATCACCTACGTGGCCGACACGGCCCACCAGCCGTACGGGCCCAAAAGCCTCGCGCAGCTGCGCGCGTACGCGTTGGAGGTCATGGACCACCTGGTCGAGCAGGACGTCAAGATGCTCGTGATCGCGTGCAACAGCGCCAGCTCCGCCGTGCTGCGCGACGCCCGCGAGCGGTACGACGTGCCCGTCGTCGAAGTGATCATGCCGGCCACCCGGCGCGCCGTCCGCGCCACCCGCAACGGCCGGGTCGGCGTGATCGCCACCAGGGCCACCATCGACTCCATGGCCTACCACGACGCCTTCACGGCGGCGCCCGACGTCCAGCTCACCGGCGTGGCCGCCCCGCGCCTGGTCGACTACGTCGAGCGCGGCGAGACGATGAGCGACGAGGTCATCGAGGCCGTGCGCGAGTACCTGGAGCCCATCAGGGCCGCCGGGTGCGACACGCTCATCCTCGGCTGCACCCACTACCCGCTGCTCACCGGCGCCATCTCCTACGTCGCCGGCGAAGGGGTGACGCTGATCTCCAGCGCCGACGAGACGGCCAAGGACGTCTACCGGATCCTGCACGACCGCGGTCTGGCGGCGGGAAGCGAGGCCACCCCCCGGCACCGCTTCCGCGCCACCGGCGACTCCCTGCTCTTCGCCCGGCTCGGGCGACGCTTCCTGGGCCCGGAGATCGATGTGGTCGAAGTCGCACCAGTGGGGGGTACTACCTATAACGGGAGGCCCACATGAAGGTGACCATCGTCGGCTGCTCCGGGAGCTACCCCGGCCCCGACAGCCCCGCGTCCTGCTACCTTCTCGAAGCCGACGGGTTCAGGCTGCTGCTCGACCTCGGCAGCGGGTCGCTGGGCGCGCTCCAACGTCACATCGGCCTGTACGACGTGGACGCCATCTGCCTATCGCACCTGCACGCCGACCACTGCCTCGACATCTGCGGCTACCACGTCGCTCGCACCTACGGGCCCGCGGCGCCGTACCCCGCCCTACCCGTCTACGCGCCCGCCGGCGCGCCCGCCCGGCTGGCCGCCGCCTACGGCATGCCGGAGGAGCCGGGGCTGGAGACCGCGTTCGACTTCGTCGCGCTCACGCCCGGCTCGTACGAGATCGGGCCGTTCACCCTCACCGCCGGCCTGGTCAACCACCCCGTCGAGGCCTACGGGTTCCGCGTCGCCAACGGCGCCGCGAGCGTGGCCTACTCCGGCGACACCGGCGAGTCCAACGAGCTGGTCAAGCTGGCCGCCGGCACCGACCTGCTGCTGTGCGAGGCGTCGTTCGTCGAGGGCCCCGACCTGCCGCCCGGCCTGCACCTGACCGGCCGCCAGGCGGCCGAGCACGCCGCCAAGGCCGACGTGGGCAAGCTCGTGCTGACCCACCTCGTGCCGTGGAACGACCAGGCCACAGTCCTGGAAGAAGCCTTGGGCGGCGGCTACTCGGGGCCGGTGGAGCTGGCGCGCAGCGGCGCCGTCTACGACCTCACCTGACGGGCGTTCACGTGTTGGCCTGGAGCTCGGTGAAGTCGCGGACGCGCGGCAGCGGCGAGAACGCCAGCGGCACGAACGCCGTCACCCGCGCGAGCATCAGCAGCCACAGCGACTCCCGCACCCCGATCTGCTGCGCCACCAGGCCGCCGACCAGCGCGCCCAGCGGCATCACCCCCCACGTCACGAAGCGCACCGACGCGTTGACCCGGCCCAGCAGGTGGTCGGGGGTGACGGTCTGGCGGTAGGTGGTCTGGCCGACGTTCGACATGGCCGCGGCCCACGAGATCATGATGGACGTCGCCGCGAAGCACGCCACCCGCCAGTCGGCCTGCGTCATCGGCAGGAGCAGGCCGGCCGGGGCGCCGACCAGGATGGCCGTCCACGTCGCCCGGGCGCTGCCCAGCCTCCTCGACAGCCAGGCGCCGCTCAGCCCGCCCAGCACGCCGCCGATGCCGCCCGACATGAGCAGCAGGCCGATCGCCCCCGGCGCCAGCTTGACGGTCTCGGCCAGGAACAGCACCGACAGGCCCAGCACCCCGCTCACGCACAGGTTGTTGATCGCCGACGACGCCATGAAGCCGCGTAACAGCCGGTCGCGCCACACGTACACCAGGCCCTCGCGGATGCCCCGCAACAGCGGCCCGCGCTCGATGTCGGCGGGCGGCTTGTCCGGCACCTTGATGGACAGCAGCAGCACCACCGACGCCAGCGCGCCGATCGCGGTCGCCACGATCGTGCGCGGCGCGCCGAGCAGCTGCACCAGCGCGCCCCCCACGCCCGGGCCCGCCAGGAACGCCCCCGACCGCACCACCTCCAGCTTCGCGTTGCCGTCGCTGAGCTGCGTGGTGCTGACCAGGTTCGGCAGGTACGTCTGGTCGGCGACGTCGTTGAAGACCTGCGACACCCCCGCCACCACCGCCACCCCGAACATGATCTCGATGGTCAGCACGTCGAGTGTGGCCGCCACCGGGATGCTCCCCAGCGCCACGAACTTCACCAGGTCGGACGCCATCATCACCCGGCGCTTGCGCATCCGGTCGACCCACACCCCCGTGGGCAGGCCGATCACCAAGAACGCCGCCGTCTGCAGCGACGACAGCACCCCCACTTCCGCGGGCCCGGCGTGCAACACCAGCACGGCGACCAGGGGAAGGGCCACGCGTGAGATATTCGCCCCGAGTTCGTTCGCCACATGCGAACTGAGGAACCGGAGGAAGTCAGGGTTTCGCAACACCCCCGTTGTCATTGCGTAAGGATCCATGTGGCGGACACATTTGGTCAAGAGTGTCGCGCCCCGGAGATAGGGTGATCTGCATGTCCCGACAGGATGGCCGCAACCCCGACCAGCTGCGCCCGATCACCATCACCAGGCGCTGGCTGGCGCACGCCGAGGGGTCCGTGCTGGTCGAATTCGGTGGCACCCGCGTGCTGTGCGCCGCATCCGTGCAGGACAGCGTGCCCCGCTGGCGCAGAGGCAGCGGGCAGGGCTGGGTCACGGCCGAATACGCCATGTTGCCCCGCGCGACCAATACCCGTAACGATCGTGAATCGGTCCGCGGCAAAATCGGCGGGCGCACCCACGAGATTTCCCGGTTGATCGGCCGCTCACTGCGCGCCTGCGTCGATTACAAAGCGTTGGGCGAAAACTCCATTCTGCTCGACTGCGACGTGCTGCAGGCCGACGGCGGCACCCGCACGGCCGCCATCACCGGCGCCTACGTCGCGCTGGCCGACGCCGTCGCCTGGATGCGCGAGCGCCGCATGTGCCCCGGCGACCCGCTGATCGGCTCCGTCTCCGCCGTCTCCGTCGGCGTCGTCGGCTCCGTCCCGATGCTCGACCTCTGCTACACCGAAGACGTCGCCGCCGAGACCGACATGAACGTCGTCATGACCGGCGACGGCACGTTCGTCGAGGTGCAGGGCACGGCCGAGGGCGCGCCGTTCGACCGCGCGGTGCTCGACCGGCTCCTCGACCTCGCCGTGGCCGGCTGCGAGGAGCTGACGCTCATCCAGCAGGAGGCCCTGGAGTCATGAAGATCGTGCTGGCCACCCGCAACGCGGGCAAGATCGAGGAGCTGCGCCGCATCCTCACCGGCTTCGACATCGTCGGGCTCGAAGAGTTCCCCGCCATCGGCGAGATCGCCGAGACCGGCGTCACCTTCGAGGAAAACGCGCTGATCAAGGCGCACGCCGTCGCCCAGGGCTCCGGCCTGCCCGCCGTGGCCGACGACTCCGGGCTCTGCGTCGACGTTCTCAACGGCATGCCCGGCGTCTTCTCCGCCCGCTGGGCCGGCCGGCACGGCGACGACCGCGCCAACCTGGAGCTGCTCCTCGCCCAGGTCTCCGACGTGCCCTCCGACAAGCTCACCGCCTCCTTCGCCTGCGCCGCCGCGCTGGCCCTGCCGTCCGGGGAGTCCCGCGTCGTCGAGGGCACGCTGCAGGGCGGCCTCGTCCGCACGCCGCGCGGGTCCGGCGGGTTCGGCTACGACCCCATCTTCGTCCCCGAAGGCGAGAGCCGCACCACGGCCGAGCTGACGCCCGAGGAGAAGGACGCCATCAGCCACCGCGGCCGCGCCTTCCGCGCACTCGCGCCCATGGTGCGGGACCTGCTCGCGTCGTAACCCCCGCGTAAGAATTGCCCGGCCCAGGGGGACGTACCGTCGTTCCTGTGCAGAGCAACTCACCGGTCCCCGCGTGGGCGGGGGCCCTCGTCGGGCTCGTCTCCGGAGCCGTCGCCCTCGGGGTCGCGCAACTCGTGGCCGGGATCGTCGGCCCCACGACGTTCCCCGTGGTCGCCGTCGGCGACGCGGCCGTCGACCTGACGCCCCTGCCCGTCAAGGACTTCGCCATCAGGGCGTTCGGCTCGAACGACAAGGCCGTGCTGCTGGGCGGCGTCCTCGTGGTCCTCGCCGCCCTGGCCGCCCTCCTCGGCACCCTCTCCCGCCACCGCCCCGCCTGGGGCTACGCGGGCTTCGCCGTGATCGGCGCCATCGGCGTGACCGCCGTCCTCACCCGCCCGGACGCCGCGCCCCTGGACGTGGTGCCGACGCTGGTGGGGGTGGCGGTGGGGGCTTGGGCGCTGCGCCGGCTCCTCCACCGCGGCCTCGCCACCTCTGCCACAACCACCGCGCCGCAGGCCGCCGAGCCTCCCGCTGCCGCGCCGCACGCGGACGCGTCCCAGGCCGCTGCCTCCGGGCCTCGCGCTGATGCGTCCAAGGACGCTGTACCTGCGGCCGGTGACGTCCCGCTCCGGGAGGCTGGGGTTCGGGACGCTGCGGCTCGCGTGGCCCCTTCTGACGGTTCTGTGGCGAGCGGTCAGGCTGTCCCCGGTGCGTCCGCGCAGGGCGAGGCTGAGCGGCCGGCGGTGATGCGGGCGGGGGGTGGAGCGCCCGGGTTCGATCGGCGGCGGTTGCTGACCGGGGTGGCCGGGGGCGTGGTGGTGGCCGGGGTGGGGGTGGTGCTGGGGCGGCAGCTCGGTGGGCGGCAAGCCGTGGACGCGGCAAGGGTCGGGGTGGCGTTGCCCCGGCCGGCGGTGCCCGCGAAGGCCGTTCCCGCCGGTGCGGACCTGCGGATCGGGGGCCTGTCGCCGTTCGTCACGCCGAACAGGGACTTCTACCGCGTGGACACCGCCCTCGTCGTCCCCCAGGTGGACCCGGCCGACTGGACGCTGCGCATTCACGGCATGGTGGATCGTCCCGTCGAGCTCACGTACGCCGACCTGCTGAAGCTGCCGCTCACCGAGGCGGATGTGACGCTGACCTGCGTGTCCAACGAGGTGGGTGGCCCGTACGTCGGCAACGCCCGGTGGCTGGGCGCGCGGATGGCCGACGTGCTGCGCCGGGCCGGGTTGCGGGCGGACGCGGACATGCTGCTGTCCACCTCGGCCGACGGCTTCACCTGCGGTACTCCGGTGGACGTGGTGATGGACGGCCGGGACGCGTTGTTCGCGGTCGCGATGAACGGTGAGGCGCTGCCCGTCGATCACGGCTTCCCGGTGCGGCAGGTGGTGCCGGGCCTGTACGGGTACGTCTCGGCCACCAAGTGGGTCGTGGACATCAAGGTGACCAGGTTCGACCGGGACGAGGCGTACTGGACGCCGCGCGGCTGGTCGGCGAAGGGCCCGATTAAGACGCAGTCGCGCATCGACGTGCCGAAGGACGGCGGCTCGCTGAAGGCGGGCGACACGACGATCGCCGGGGTGGCGTGGGCGCAGCACACCGGGGTGGACGCGGTGGAGGTGCGGGTGGACGGCGGGCAGTGGCGTCAGGCGCGGCTGGCCGAGGTGCCCGGCCCCGACACGTGGCGGCAGTGGGCGATCGACTGGGCCGCCACTCCTGGCCGGCACACGATCGAGGTGCGGGCCACCGACGCCGCCGGGCGTACCCAGACGGACCGGCGCGCGGCGCCCGCGCCCGACGGGGCGACCGGCTGGCACTCGGTCACCGTATCGGTGGCCTGAGCCCTGGTTTGGGGTGTTTTCGCAGGTGGCGGGGTTGGAGATTCTCCGCCGAGTTCGCCCCCTTGACACGGTGCCGCCTCTACGATCGGTCGTCGAGCATGACAGGAGGCAGGCCGTGTTCCGCGAGCGCAAGCCGAGTGTCCGGTGGGCCCTTCAGGATGGGCAGTACAACCCCGTGGTGGCCGATGGTGTGCGGTGGCTCGACTACGAGCTGGCCGCCGGCCCGGCCCGGGCCGTTGACGAGCCCGCTGGCCAGCCCGGTCATGGGCCCGGCGATGGGCCCGGCGATGGGCTCCGTGATGGGCTCGGTGAGGGGTGGGGCGGCCGGAGACGAGCCGGGAGTGAGCCGGGTGGCCTGGTGTGGGACGGCGGCTCGGGGCCGGAGGTCGTTTCCGCCGTGGAGCCCGACTGGTTCGACGGGCCGGGCCGGCCGCCGAGGCTGGCCGACAGCCGCCCGTACGGCGTGCCGGGCGGGCTCGCGCAGCCGGACCCGCAGGTGGAGCGGGACCTCGAGGAGGCGTTGCGGCCCGGCGCCCGCTTCCCGGACCCGCGCGGCACGTGGGTGCGGCTGGTGAACGGCGGCGGGCCCGCGGACGATCCGTTCCGTTCGTCGAACGCCGCCGACTGCGCGCTGGCGGTGCTGTCCACCTGGCACGGCGAGCCCGCGACGGCCGCGCCGAGGCTGCCCGAGTACGACCGGATCGGCCGCCCGGTGCTGACCGGCGAGCAGGGCAGCGTGGCGAGGATCGAGGAGTGGGCCGGGCACCGCCTGCAGTACGCCGGCCAGGGCCGGCACGCCTACCCGTTGATCGCGCGGCGGCTGCTCGACGCCGGGCACGGCGCGGCGGCCGTCATCGTGGTGCGCTGGCCGGGCGGCGGCTCGCACGCCTGGAACGCGGTCAACTTCGAGGGCGAGGTCATCTGGATCGACGCCCAGCGGGGGCACATGTCGGTGGAGCCGCCGTACCGGACCGTGACCGGGGTGTTCTGCGTGATACTCGATCGCCGGGGGCGGCCGCGATGAACCTGGAGGAGGCCAGGGCGCTGGCCGAGGAGTACTACAACGGGGTGCGGTCGCCGGGGGAGTCGCTGCCGGTAGGGGTGTTCGGGTTCGACGGCGGGTACGTGGCGTGGGTGCGGGATCTGGAGCCCGATGATCCGGCCCGGCTGCCGGAGACGGTGGGGGGCGGGTGCGTGGTGATCGACCGGTTCACGGGTGAGGTGGTGGCCAGGCCGTTGCTGGATCCGGAGACGGTGGCCGAGCTCTGGCCGGGCCGCACCCCCCGCTGACGTCCGCGGGGGAAGGCCGGCCCCGGGTGGTGCATGGGGGAGGGGCCTGACCCCCGTGAGGGTGGGCCGGGCGCCGCCCCCATAAGACGCCCGACCCGCACGTTCCCTCTATCCGGGTATTTCGTATTTATTCGGCTTCGGGTCGTTCGTCCGGGATCGCCGCGTAGCGAGCGACCCCACGATCTTCGTCCGGGATCAGCCCGTGGCGAGCGACCCCACGATCGAGGCCCGCGCGGCCCGCCGGGCGGGCAGCACCGCCGCGAGCACGCCCGCCACCCCCGACAGCACGACGAACAGCACGATCTGCGCGACCGGCGCCGTGAAGAGCGCCCCGTCCACCATCGCCCGCATCGCCGCCCACCCGAACACCACGCCCAGCACGACCCCCACCAGCGCCCCGATGAGCCCGAGGATCAGTGCCTCGACGGACAACATGCGCCGCAACTGCGGCCGGGTGAGCCCGAGGGCCCGCAGCAGGGCGGACTCCCTGGTCCGTTCGTGGACGGAGAGCGAGAGCGTGTTCGCGATGCCGAGCAACGAGATCAGGATCGCCAGCCCGAGCAACCCCGTAATGATCATAAGCATCATGTCGAGGGTCTCGTCGAACTGCCCGCGTACCTCCGTCGAGCTGCTGACCTGCACGGTCGGGTACGGCGCGGCGGCGGCGTCCACGACCGCGCGGGCCCGCTCCGGCGGCACGCCGTCCGCGATGGTGACCATCACGCGGGAGTCGGGCACCGCGCCGAAGTACGACTCGAACGCCTGCTCCGCGACCGTCACCGGCGGCAGCGACGACTGGTTGCCGTCGAGCAGCGCCACCACCTTCAGCGCGACGGTGCCCGCGTGCCTGGTCCGCATCGTCACCGTGCCGCCGAGCCGGGCGCCGAGCCGCTCGGCCGTCACGTCGTCCAGCGCCACCTGGCCCGCCCCGAACGCCTTCATGGAGCCGGCGGTGACGTACGGCTCGATCCCGCCGCTGAACGTCCCCACGTCGGCGCGCTTGCCCGACACCGTGGCCTCGACCTCGCGGATCTGCGCCACCGAGGCCAGCTCGGGCCGGCCCCGCAGCTCCTCGGCCACGGACCTGGGGATGACGGAGTCGCGCTCCTGGCTGGCCAGCAGGTAGTCCACGGGGAACTGCTCGTCCAGCTTGACCGTCATCGTCAGCCGGGTGGACGCGGTGACGACCGTGATCAGCGTCATCAGCGTCACGCCGATCGTCAGCGCGACCGTCGTGGTGGCGGCCCGCTTCGGGTTGCGTCCGGAGTTGTCCACCGCCAGCCGGCCCGGCACGCCGAACAGCCGCCTCGGGACCCAGCCCACCACCGCGCTCAGCGGCCGCACCAGCACCGGCCCCAGGACGAGCACCGCGAGGAAGGTCAGCGCGCCCCCGGCCATGACCACGAACAGCGCCGCCTCCCCAGGCCCCAGCACGAACACGCCGGCGCCCGTCGTGCCGAGACCCGCGACCAGGAACAGAGCCGCGAATCCCGCCCGCACCAGGCCGGCACGGAACGTCCGCTCCTCCGGCTGGCTGCGCAGCGCCGCGATCGGCGGCACGCGGGTGGCGGAACGGGCCGGCAGCAGCGCCGCGCACACCGTGACGGCCAGCCCCACGGCCAGCCCGATCGCGATCGTGACCGGGGTGAGCGAGACGCCCGCGTCCGTGGGCAGCGGGGCGTCGAACGCGGCGAGCACGGTCAGCGTGAGCGCCGCCAGGCCGTACCCGATGAGCAGGCCCAGCACGGACGCCAGCAGGCCCACGGCGGCCGACTCCAGCACGATCGAGCCGAACACCTGCCCCCGCGTCGCCCCGATGCAGCGCAGCAGCGCCATCTCGCGCGTGCGCTGCGCGACGAGGATGTTGAAGGTGTTGTAGATGACCAGCGCGGCCACCATCATCGCCACGACGCCGAACATCAGCAGCCCCAGCGTGAACATCTTCGTCTCGACGCCGGCGGCCCTCGCCAGGTCGTCGGCCAGCTCGGCGCCCGTCTTGACCTTGTAGGCGCCGCCGGTGGCCGCCGCGACGGCCTGCTTCGTGACCGCGCCGGCCACGTCGATCTCCGCGAACCCCTTCGCGCCCGTCATGCGCCGCGCGACGGCCGGCGTGAAGCCGACCGCGCCGGTGTAGGCGAGCATCTGGTCCACGCCGGTGTCGATCAGGCCGACCAGCCGGAACGAGTGGCGCCCCTGCCCGGGGTCGAGCACCGTGATCGTGTCGCCGATCCTGAAGCCCTGGGCCTTGGCGGTGTTCTCGTCGAGGACGGCGGCTCCGTCGTCGGTACCCGGGCCGGTGCCGGAGACGACGTCGGTGCGGTCGAGCGGGCCGCGGACGATGGACAGGGCCGTGGTGGGCAGGTTGCCGGCGGCCTTGCCGTCCTTGCCGAGGACGGGCGCGCTCGCCCTGATCAGGCCCTGGGCGTCGGTCACGCCCGGCAGCGCGCGGATGCGCTCCAGCACTTTGCGCGGAATCGTCCCGTCCGCCTTGGCGGGCAGCACGGCCACGCCCACCTTGCCCGCGTCGGCCGTGACCCGCTGGGCGAAGCCGGCCTGCACGGTGTCGTTCAGCACGAACGTGCCCGCGATGAACCCCACCCCCAGCATGATCGCCAGCGACGTGAGCAGCAGCCTGAGTCGGTGCGCGCGCAGCCCGGCCAGCGCGGTCCTCAGCACCTCACGCCTCCAGCCGGACGAGGGTGTCCAGCACGCTCTGCGGCGTCGGCGCGGCCAGCTCGGTGACCAGCTCGCCGTCGCGCAGGAACACCACCCGGTCGGCGTACGAGGCCGCCACCGGGTCGTGCGTCACCATGACGATCGTCTGGCCCAGCTCGCGCACCGAGGCCCGCAGGAACGACAGGACCTCGGCGCCGCTGCGCGAGTCCAGGTTCCCCGTCGGCTCGTCGGCGAAGATCACCTGAGGCTTGCTGATGAGCGCCCTGGCCACCGCCACCCGCTGCTGCTGGCCGCCGGACAGCTCCGTCGGCCGGTGCGCCAGCCGGTCCCGCAGCCCCACCGTCTCGATCACCCGGTCGAACAGCACCTGGTCCGCCTGGCGGGCGGCGATGTCGAGGGGCAGGCGGATGTTCTGCTCGGCGGTGAGCGTGGGCAGCAGGTTGAACGCCTGGAAGATGAACCCGATCCGCTCCCTGCGCAGCAGCGTGAGCTGCCGGTCACTCAGGCCGGTCAGCTCCACGTCCCCGATGTGCACCGTGCCGGACGTGGCCGCGTCGAGGCCCGCCAGGCAGTGCATGAGCGTGGACTTGCCGGAGCCCGACGGCCCCATGATGGCGGTGAACGCCCCCGTGGCGAAGGACACGTTCACTGCGCGCAGGGCGTGCACCTCGGCGTCCCCCTGGCCGTACACCTTGGTCAGATCGGTCGCCACCACGGCGGGCGGGGCCTGGCGCCGGGTCTCGATGAGCGTCACTTTCACTCCTTGTCGTGATTCGCAGCCGCGACTCACGCTAGAAGCGGAAATCTCGCTTTCCGTGGGCCTTGAGGAGGGACTTCGTGTGCGCCGGCAGATGACCCCGCGTCAGACTTTCGGCCGATTTTAGGCTTGCGGCCGGTGTGACGGCACCACGAGGCCGGCCTCGTACGCGTACACCACCACCTGCGCCCGATCCCGCAACCCCAGCTTGGACAGCACCCGCCCCAGATGCGTCTTCACCGTCGCCTCCGCCACCTCCAGCCGGCCCGCGATCTCCATGTTGGACAGGCCCCGCGCCACCATCAGCAGCACCTCCCGCTCACGCGGCGTCAGGTCGGCCGCCGACGCCGGCGGCTCCTCGGACGGGAGCTGCGCGGCGAAGCGGTCGAGCATCCGCCGCAGCGTGGCCGGCGAGACGACGGAGTCGCCCGCGTGCACCACCTTGATGGCGTTGACCAGGTCGGCCGGCGGCACGTCCTTCAGCAGGAACCCGGCCGCGCCCGCCTTCACCGCCGCGAACGCGTACTCGTCGAGGTCGAACGTGGTCAGGATGAGCACCTTCGGCCCCACGATGTGCCGGGTGGCCTCGACGCCGTCCATGCCCGGCATGCGGACGTCCATCAGCACGACGTCCACCTCGACGCTCTTCAGCAGCTCCAGCGCCGTGACGCCGTCTCCCGCCTCCGCCACCACCTCGATGTCCGGCTGCGCCCCCAGCACCATCCGGAAGCCCGCCCGCAACAGCTCCTGGTCGTCGACCAGCATCACCCGGATCATCTACGCCGCCTTCGCCATGGGCAGCCTGGCCAGCACCTCGAAGCCGCCGCCCTGCCGGGGCCGCGCCGAGACGGCGCCGCCGTACATGCCGACCCGCTCGCGCATGCCGATCAGGCCGTGCCCGCCGGGGCTCGCCGGGGCCGCCGCGCCCCGGCCGTTGTCGGTCACCCGCACGACCAGCTCCGATCCCAGGTAGTCGATCTCCACGGCGGCCTCGACGCCGGGGCCGCCGTGCTTGAGCGCGTTCGTCAGAGCCTCCTGGACGATGCGGTAGACCGTGAGCTGCTGGCCCTCCGGCAGCTCCGCCGGCGCGCCGCCGACCCGCAGGCTCGCCGGCACCGCCGAGCCCCTGACCAGCTCCTCCAGCTGCCCCAGGCCCGGCTGCGGCGTGTAGTCGGTGCTCCCGCCCTCGTTCTCGCGCAGGACGCCCACCAGCCGGCGCATCTCGGCCAGCGCCGCCCGGCCGGTCTTCGAGATGTTCCTGACCGCCAGGCGGGCCTGCTCGGGATCGCTGTCCAGGGCATAACCGGCGCCGTCGGCCTGCACCACCATGACGCTCACGTTGTGCGCCACCACGTCGTGCAGCTCACGGGCGATCCTCGCCCGCTCCGCCGCCGCCGCCATCCTCGCCTGCTGGTCGCGCTCGCGCTCCGCCCGCTCCGCGCGCTCCTCCAGGCCCTCCAGATAGCGCCGGCGCGTGTTCGCGTACAGGCCGGTCACCCAGACCGTCACCACCAGGATCGAACCGCTGAAGAACATCCCGAACGTCGGCACCTCCCAGTTGAGCAGCGCCAGGAACACCCCCAGCTCCGCCACCAGGCACGCCGCCAGCGCCCACCGGAACGCGCACTGGCAGGCCACCCCCCACAACGCCACCAGCACCGCGAAGTTGGCGGGCTGCGGATCGACGTCCGCCACCCACTGCCCGAAACTGATCAGCGACACCACCGCGAACGTGACCAACGGCAGCCTGTCACGCCACCACAACGGCACGACCAGCGCCGCCGCCAGCGCCAGATAACCGCCCACCCGCAGGTAGACGTGCCCCTCCGGCGGCGTCACCGACGCGTACGGAATCGCCATGAAGGCGCACAACACCCCCAAGGGAGCCACCCGGAGGACACCCGCCAGCTTCGAGTGGCGCATGGACCACGCCCGTACCCTGCCGAACACATCATCACGATACGTAGCGCGAGCCGGACATTGGTCCGCCTGGAGGCGGAAGTGAGAGTACGACCCAGGTCTTACATCGACCAGCTCTTACATGGGGCTTACGGTGACTCTGGCAGTCTCTATGACTGGGAGCGCCCCAGTGGGGCGAGTAAAGGGAGATCGTGATGGCGGATCATGATCGCGACGCCGGGTCGCGCGGCGAAGAGGAAGCGCCGCGCGACCCGACCCCGTCGGAGCCGACACAGGAGCTTCAGGAGCCCGGTCCACTCAAGTACGGCGAGCACGCCGACCGCCCCTACACCTACCTCCCGCCCACCCAGCCCATCCCCGCCCCAGGCGAACGCGCGGCCACGCCCTTCGGCGACTTCCTGCGCCGCCGCCGCACCCAGGTCACGGCCGCCGGCCTGATCGGGCTGCTCGTCGGCGGCATCCTCGGCGGCGTCACCGTCGCCGCCTTCAACGACCTGCGCGAGGACCACGGCCGCTACGACATGTGGACGGAGGCCCCGGGGTGGAGCCACCACCGCAAGTGGGGGCCCGAGCTGCGGATGCCGTGCTACGAGATCGACGACCGCGGGCTCTGCGTCCTGCCACCGCCCGCCGAGGTGGACCCCGGCGAGCCCACCTGGACAGGTTAGGCGAGAAGGTATTTGTAGGGCCGGTGGGATTCGAACCCACACTAACAGCCACCTAAAGACTGCGCCTCTGCCATTGGGCTACGACCCCTTTTTTGCCTTTCCCTTGCCAGCGAAATTATCGGTTTGGGAATGGCAGTTCGGGCACAGGAAGCGGAGATTCTCCATTCGGTTGTCCAGCCAATCGCCACTGATGTGGTCGACATGGAGCGTCAGCGGCCTTCCCTGCCACGTGCCGCCAATCCTACAGCCTGCGCACGCGTACGGGACCCCTGCTTCACACAGAGCCCGCCGCAGCGCCGGAGCCTTCTCGCGGATGGAACCAGGCGGTCGCAGCACGAGAACTTCCTGGTAGGACCGAAGGGTGACGGAACGCCGCCCTTTGCCGTGCGCCTGACCGACGAAGTGCGAGGTGTCAATGCCGAAGTGTTTCAGCCGGCGGCTGATGTGGGCGTGGCTGCCGCCCGTCCACTTGACTCCCAGGCGCCTGAGCACGTCGGCGACGCTCAGTGACTCGGCGGCGGCCTCGGAGAGCAACTCGCGAGAATACTTGACATATGCTGCCACGGGCAAAGCTTAGAAAAAGGCTCCGACATTCGCGGGCGGAAAGCCAATTGGGGAGCTTTGCGTTAATGGTCCGGAAGGCGGGCCCTTGTGACTGCCAAGGGCCCGCGGGCGATCAGGACAGGCCGAGCTTCTTCTTGAGCGAAGCGACGTGCCCCGTGGCCTTCACGTTGTAGAGCGCCTGCTCCACCTTCCCGTCGCCGTCGATGACGAAGGTCGAGCGGATCACCCCCACCATCTCCTTCCCGTACAGCTTCTTCGGGCCGTACGCGCCGTACGCCTGGTGGACGGTCAGGTCGGGGTCGGACAGCAGCGGGAAGGTCAGGGCGTCGCGCTCGGCGAACTTGGCCAGCTTCTCCGGCTTGTCCTTCGACACGCCGAGGACGACGAAGCCCTCGGCGGTGAGCTGGGCGAGGTTGTCGCGGAAGTCGCAGGCCTGCTTGGTGCAGCCGGGAGTCATCGCGGCGGGGTAGAAATAGAGGATCACCCGCTTGCCGCGGTAGGTGTCGAGCGAGATGGTGCCGCCGTCGGCAGCGGGTAGCGTGAACTCGGGCGCGGCGTCGCCCGGTGTGAGTCTGGTCTCGGTCAATGGGCCCTCCTGGGTTCTTCCCGCCAACCTACCGGCCCGGCCGTTGTGCCGGACGGCGCGCCGACCTGACAGACTGATCACGACCAGAACGGACGGAGCCCGCTCGGCACGCGGTGCGGGGCACGCACGCGTACGGTCGAAAGGAGAGCCATGGCTGACACCGATCCCGACGAGCTGGAGCGGCGGATCGCGCGGACCCGCGCGGAGTTGGCGCAGACGGTCGACGCCATTGCCGACCGGGTGAGCCCCAAGCGGGTCGCCGAGCGCACGGTGGCCGACGTCAAGAGCAGGGCAGGGCATTTCGTGGCGTCCGTGGGTGACGCGCTCGGGGTGACGCCGCGGCCGGTCGAGTACGGCGACGATCAGGAGCGGGTGTGGGAGGAGGAGCGGCCTGAGCTGGGGCCGCTGCTCATCGGGGTCGGCGCGGTGCTGGTCGTGGGGGCGGCCATCGTGCTGTGGCGGCGCCGCCGCAAGCGCCTCTAAGGGGGGTGCGCGTCAGCTGCTGAGGGCGCGTCGGAGGGCTGAGGGCGCGTCAGAGGAACGTGCGGCCTTCGCCGCGGTACGTCGGGATCGATTCGGTCACGGTGTCGCCGTCCACGAGGTGCAGCGCGTCGAAGTGCTCGCACAGCTCGCCCGCCTTGGCGTGCCTGAACCACACGCGGTCGCCGATCCGCAGGTCGTCGGCGGCGGGGCCGAGCAGTGGCGTCTGCACCTCGCCCGCGCCTTCCTCGGGCGCGTAGCGCAGGCCGGCCGGCAGGTACGGCTGGGGCGCCCGTGACGGGCCGGCCGGGCCGGAGGCGATGTAGCCGCCGCCGAGCACGGTCACCGCGCCGGGGGCGGGGCGGCGCACCACGGGCAGGGCGAACATCGCGGCCGGGCGCCCGGTGAAGCGGCGGTAGAAGTCGAACAGCCGCGGATGGAAGAGGCCGGAGCCCGCCGCCAGCTCCGTGACGGCCTTCTCGCGGGCGGTGAGGTCGACGGAGCCGGTGCCGCCGCCGTTGACGAACTCGAGGTCGGCGTGCCGGCGCACGGCGTTCACGACGCGGCCGCGGCGCAGGACGAGCTCGCGCGCCGACAGGGTCTGCATGATCCTGATGAGGCGGGTGCGGGCGGCGTTCGCGGGCGGGGCGTCGCCGACGCCGGCGATCTGCGCCTCGTACGCCAGCAGCCCCACCAGCCGGAAGCCCGGCCGTTTGGCGACGGCGGCGGCCAGGTCGGCGGCCTCGTGCGGCTCGCGGACGGGGGAGCGCAGCGCGCCCATCCTTCGGCCGAGGGCGACGTAGGCGGCGTCGATGTCGAGGCAGAGCCGCAGCTCGGCGCGCGGGTGCACGCCGCTGACGGCGGCCTCGATGTGGTCGAGGTGGGCGGGGGAGTCGATGGTGACGGTGACGCGCCCGGCGGCGCGGGCGTCCCCGGCGAGGGCGGCCAGCGCGTGGCGGTCGGCGGTGGGGTAGGCGACGAGGATGTCGGTGAAGCCGTTCGCGGCCAGCCAGAGGGCTTCGGGCAGCGTGTACGCCATGACGCCGCGGAAGCCGTCCATGGCCAGGATGCGTTCGAGCAGGGGCCGGCTGCGGATGGACTTGCTGGCCACCCTGATGGGCTTGCCGGCGGCCCGGCGGACGAGGTCGGCCGCGTTGGCGCGCAGGGCGGCGAGGTCGACGATCGCGAGCGGTGGTTCGAGGGCCGCTGTGGCGCGGTCGTAGCGCTGGCCGTCATCCATACCGGCAGCGTAACCGCATAAGGGGCAAAAGAACATGAGGGTTGTTCGTGTTTGCCGCCGTCCCCGTAATGTTCGGGCAAATCGGCGGCGAGGGTGCGGTTCAGCCCATGCGCCCTCCATGTACGTCTGTCGTTGTGATGACCACGCTTCAGCAGATACTGCCCGGCGCCGTCGTCGCCCCTCGGGACACCGGGCTGCGACGGGCGAGCAGGGTGCTCAGGCCGGCCCGCACCCTCCCGGGAGCCCTGGTCGCGCTGACGCTGACCGCCGGGCTGGGGGCGACCGCGGCCGAGGTGGTGTCGGCGCTGCTCGGCGCGCCGCTCGGCTGGGTCCCGGTGGACGAGGCGGTGGCGCTCGCCGGCCGGACCACCTGGCAGGACACCGCCTCCGTGGCCCTGCTGCCGGCGGTGGCGGGCACGCTGATGCTGCTGCTCGCGATCGTGCCCGGCCGCTGCTCGCTCGTGCCGGTGGAGACGTCCGACCCGCTGATCGTCATCGGTATCACCCGCTCCGGCCTGCGCCGCACCCTGTGCGCGGCGGCGCAGCAGGTGGCGGGCGTGGACAAGGCCCGCGTACGCCTGCGCCGCCGCACCATCGAGGTCACGGTCACGACCGGCGCCGAAAGCTCGGGCCAGATGCTGAGGCAGGTCGGCACGGCCGTGGGGGACCGCCTGGCCGGCGTGGGCACGCTGGGCACCGGCGAGGTCGTGGTCCGCCTGCGCAGGAGGGGCGCCTGATGTCTTACTGGAGGATCCGGTGATGCGCCAGTACGGCGGCCACCGCGTCGGCCTGGCCGCCGTGGGGGCGACGCTGCTGGGCGCCGGGGTCTACGCGTGGCTGCGCGGCCACGACCGCTTCTTCGGCCTGCCGCCCACCGCCAAGCTCCTGCCCGCCCCGGCGCACAAGGCGCTGGCGGAGGACCCGTGGCCGCTGTGGTTCCTGGCGCTCGGCCTGCTGCTCCTCGCCATGATGACGCTGCGCTGGCTGCTCGTCGGCCTCGGCTGGGGCCGCCGCGGCACCCACAACGGCACGGGCACGGCCATGCTGTTCGTCGGGCTCAAGGGGGTGGACGGGCTGAGCAGGGCGGGCGTCCGGGTCGCCGAGGACCGCCTGCGCATCGGCCTGTCGTGCCCGGCGGCGGCCGACGTGGGCGCGGTGGTCAGCAAGCTGGACCAGGACATCGTGGGCCGCATCCGCCGCGAGGTCCGCGACGACGAAACGCCCACGGTGGTACGGCTGCACGTACGGCGTTGAGCGCCGCTCAGTGGTGGTAGCGGGCCGGGAGGCAGATCAGGCGATGCTCAGCGGTGATGCGCCGCGAGCAGGCGCCGGCCGGCACGTGCTTGAGGAGCTGCCGGTCGGCTGAATGCCAGTGCGCGGACCTTCACTCGTCGTCCAGCAGCTCGTGCAGCCCGTGCCGGCCCTCGGCCGCCGCGTGGTAGGACTCCATCAACCGGCGGGCGTTGGCAGGGGACTGGAGCAGGTAGGCCGTCTCCCCATGGGTTTCGTACTCGTCGGCGGCCACCGGCAAAGCGTAGCCGCCCTTGAAGACGATCTCCACGGCGCGAGCGGTCTCTTCAGCACTCGATCACGTTGACCGCGAGCCCGCCCCGTGACGTCTCCTTGTACTTGTCGAGCATGTCCCGCCCCGTGTCCCGCATCGTCTTGATGGCCTTGTCCAGGGCCACGTAGTGGCGGCCGTCGCCGCGCAGCGCGATCCTGGCGGCCGTGATGGCCTTGTTGGAGGCGACCGCGTTGCGTTCGATGCAGGGGATCTGGACGAGGCCGCCGATCGGGTCGCAGGTCAGGCCCAGGTTGTGCTCGATGCCGATCTCGGCGGCGTTCTCGACCTGCTCGGGCGTGCCCCCGAGCACCTCGGTGAGGGCGGCGGAGGCCATGGAGCAGGCGGAGCCGACCTCGCCCTGGCAGCCGACCTCGGCGCCGGAGATGGAGGCGTTCTCCTTGAACAGCACGCCGATCGCCCCGGCCGTCAGGAGGAAGCGGACCACGCCGTCGTCGTCGGCGTGCGGGACGAAGCGGGTGTAGTAGGTGAGGACGGCGGGGATGATGCCGGCGGCGCCGTTGGTGGGGGCGGTGACGATGCGGCCGCCGGCGGCGTTCTCCTCGTTGACGGCCAGGGCGAACAGCGTGACCCAGTCCATCGCCTGCAGCGGGTCCTTCTCCGCGGGCTCGGTCTGGAGGCGGCGGTAGAGCTGGTTGGCGCGGCGCTTGACCTTCAGGCCGCCGGGGAGCACGCCTTCGCTGGAGATGCCGCGGCGCACGCACTCGGACATGACCCGCCACAGGTTGAGCAGGCCCTGCCGGATCTCCTCCTCGCTGCGGCCGAAGGCCATCTCGTTCTGCAGCATCAGGGCGGAGATCGACAGGCCGGTGTTCGAGCAGTGCTTGAGCAGCTCCTCGCCGGTGGTGAACGGGTAGGGCAGCACGGTGTCGTCGGCCTTGATGCGGCCGGCGCCGGTGGCCTTCTCGTCCACCACGAAGCCGCCGCCGACGGAGAAGTACACCTTCTCGCGCAGCCGCTCGCCGGAGGCGTCGTAGGCGGTGAAGCGCATGCCGTTCGGATGTTCGGGAAGGGTGATCTTGCGTTCGAAGACGAGGTGCTCGCCGACGACGAAGGGGATCTCGTGGGTGCCGTACAGCTTGACGGTGCCCGACTCGCGCATGGCGGCGATGCGGGCGTCGACGGTGTCGACGTCCACCAGCTCGGGTTTCTCGCCGGACAGGCCGAGCAGGACCGCCTTGTCGCTGCCGTGGCCCTTGCCGGTCAGGCCGAGCGAGCCGTACAGGATGGCCTCGACGCGGGCGACGCGCTCCAGCAGGCCGTCCTCGTGCAGGGCCCGGACGAACTTGTGCGCGGCGGCCATCGGGCCGCCGGTGTGCGAGCTCGACGGGCCGATGCCGATCTTGAAGAGGTCGAAGACGCTGATCGCCATTGATGTGCGCCCTTCATGAGAGGCCGGGGCCCGCGCGGGGCCCCGGCGGACAGATCAGGACTCGCCTGAGGTGAGAGCGGTGTACTCCTCCGGCGAGAGCAGGTCCTCAGGGTCGCCTTCGACGCGCACCTTGAACATCCAGCCCTCGCCGTACGGGTCGCTGTTCACGAGGCTGGGGTCGTCGACGACGGCCTGGTTCACCTCGGTGATCTCGCCCCCGACCGGGGAGTAGATCTCGTTCACGGACTTGGTCGACTCCACCTCGCCGACGGAGTCGCCCTGCTCGACGTTCGCGCCGACCTCGGGGAGCTGCACGTAGACGACGTCACCAAGGGAGTCGGCGGCGAACGCCGTGACGCCGACCGTCACGGTGGTGCTGTCGTCCAGCCCGGCCACCCACTCGTGCTCCTTGGTGTAGCTCAGGTCGTCAGGGATGTTGCTCACTTGTTCCTCCTGTAAAAGGGCAGCTCGACCAGGTCCATAGGTTCATGGCTGCCCCGGATGTCCACAGCCAGGCCTGAATCGGCGCCGGTGTCCACGTAGGCCATCGCGATGGGCTTTCCCAGGGTCTGGGAAGGCGCACCGCTGGTGACCTCGCCGACGACGGCGCCGTCCTTGGTGACCGGGTAACCGTGGCGCGGCACCCGGCGGGTCCGCGCGACCAGGCCGACGAGCCTGCGTCGTGGCTGGTCGTCCTTGACCGCCTCGAGCGCAGACCTGCCGACGAAGTCACCCGGCTTGTCGAATTTCACCACCCTGCCCAGCCCCGCGTCGAACGGGGTGAGCTGCGCGCTCAGCTCGTTGCCGTACAGCGGCATGCCGGCTTCGAGCCTGAGCGTGTCGCGGCTGGACAGGCCCGCGGGCTTGAGCCCGTACGGCTCCCCGGCGGCCGTGAGCGCGTGCCACAGCGGCACGGCGTCCTCGTTGGCCACGAACAGCTCGAACCCGTCCTCGCCGGTGTACCCCGTGCGGGCGATGAGCGCCCGCCGGCCGTCCACCTGGCCGGGCAGGCCGGCGTAGTACTTGAGCCCGGCGAGGTCGGCGTCGGTGAGCGTGGCGAGGATCTCCTGGGAGCGCGGGCCCTGGACGGCGATGAGCGCGTACTCCGCCGACCGGTCCGTCACGACCGTCTCGTACGGCTTGGCCCGCTCCCGCAGCTCCTGCGCGACCTTCTCGGAGTTCGAGGCGTTGGCCACGACCATGAACTCCTCGTCACCGAGCCGGTAGACGATGAGGTCGTCGAGGACGCCGCCCCGCTCGTTCACGATCATCGTGTATCTGGCGCGTCCGGGTGCGAGTGCCGACAGGTGCCCGACCAGCGCGTAGTCCAGCGCTTCGCCGGCCTGGGGGCCGGTCAGGAAGATCTCGCCCATGTGGGAGAGGTCGAACAGCCCGGCCGCCTCGCGGACGGCCCGGTGCTCCGCGGACTCGCTGCCGTACCGCAGCGGCATGAGCCATCCGGCGAAGTCGGTGAGCGTGGCGCCGAGGCTCTCGTGAACGTCTCGTAGCGGTGTCGGTCGGGACATTTGTCGCACCTCAGGACAGGAGTGGATGCCAGCATCCTCCCCCTCTGTCATCGATGCCTGAGAGCTTCACCCGACTTTTGCCGGACTTTCACCTTCGGCGAGGCCCCATGGGCCTGCTTTCCAGAGGACACCTCGTCCGCGCGGTCCTTTGCCTTGAGAGGTTCGCGGGGAGGGCTTGCTCCTTCAGGGACCCTGACCGGCTGTCAGGGCACTCTCCCGCGCGGTTTCGTCGGTGATGTCCGTCAGCCTAGTGCCGTTACGGGGCTGTTGTCGCGTTCTGGGCCGTACGGGATCCGGCGCCGTCAGCACGCCTGGACGAGCGCCTCGAACAGAGCGTGCTCCTCGGCCGCCTCGGGGTGCCACTGCACGGCCATGGTGAACGCTCCCGACGTGCTCTCCACGGCCTCGATCGTGCCGTCGGCGGCGGTGGCGGTGACGGTCAGGCCGGGGGCGAGGCGGTCCACCGCCTGGTGGTGGTAGTGCGCGACCGCCACGGGCTCCTCGCCCAGCACCTTGGCCAGGCGGGTGCCGGGGACCGGGGTGACGGGCAGGTGCCCGAAGCGGCCCGGCCCCGGGCAGTGGTCGGTGTGGCCGACCAGGTCGGGCAGGTGCTGGTGGAGGCTGCCGCCGAGGGCCACGTTGAGCACCTGGAGGCCGCGGCAGATGCCCAGGAACGGCAGCCCGGCGTCGAGGGCCGCCGCCAGCAGGGCGAACTCCGCCTCGTCCCGAAATTTCCGGACGTAGCCGCTGCGTTCGTGCGGCTCCGCGCCGTACCTCGCCGGATCGATGTCACCGCCCCCGGCCAGGATCAGCCCGTCGAGGCGGCCGGCCAGCCCGGCCGGCGAGCCGGCCGGCGGCAGCAGCACCGGCTGGCCGCCCGCGCGCACGACCTGCTCCACGTACGAGTACGGCAGCAGCGCCGCCCGGGTGTCCTGCCACACCGTGAACGAGGCGGTCTCGACGTAGGACGTGATGCCGATGACGGGGCCCACGACCGTCCTCCCTCTTAGAGCGGCGTGACGTAGGCACCGGAGATGCCGCCGTCCACCAGGAACTCGCTGGCCGTGATGAACGAGGCGTCGTCGCTGGCCAGGAACGCCACCGCGGCCGCGATCTCCGACGCCTCGGCGAAGCGGCCCACCGGAACGTGCACCAGCCGCCGCTGCGCCCGCTCGGGATCCTTGGCGAACAGCTCCCGCAGCAGCGGCGTGTTCACCGGGCCCGGGCACAGGGCGTTGACCCGGATGCCCTCCCTGGCGAACTGCACCCCCAGCTCCCGCGACATCGCCAGCACCCCGCCCTTGGAGGCGGTGTAGGAGATCTGCGAGGTCGCCGAGCCCATGACGGCCACGAACGACGCGGTGTTGATGATCGAGCCCTTGCCCTGCCGCCGCATGTACGGGATGGCGTGCTTGCAGCACAGGTAGACGCTGGTCAGGTTCACCTCCTGGACGCGGCGCCAAGCGTCGAGGCCGGTCTCCAGGATCGATTCGTCGTCGGGCGGCGAGATGCCGGCGTTGTTGAAGGCGATGTCCACGCTGCCGTAGGTGTCGTGCGCCGTCGCGAACATGCGCACGACGTCGTCCTCGCTGGTGACGTCGGCCTTGACGAACAGGCCGCCCACCTCGGCCGCGGCCTTGACGCCCGCCTCCTCGTCGATGTCCGCGCAGACCACCCTGGCGCCCTCGTCGGCGAAGCGGCGGGCCGTGGCCAGCCCGATCCCGCTGCCGGCGCCGGTGATGACCGCCACCCGATCCTGCAACCGCTGCACTGTCACTCCCAGGAGATGAAGACGTTCTTGGTCTCGGTGAACGCCGCGAGCGCGTCAGGGCCGAGCTCCCTGCCAAGGCCGGACTGCTTGAAGCCGCCGAACGGGGTCCAGTAGCGGACCGAGGAGTGGGAGTTGACCGACAGGGCTCCCGACTCGACGGCCCTGGCCACGCGCAGCGCCCGGCCGACGTCGCGGGTCCAGATGGAGCCGCTCAGCCCGTACGGGGTGTCGTTGGCGATCCGTACGGCCTGCGCCTCGTCCTCGAACCTGACGACCGACACGACCGGCCCGAAGATCTCCTCGGTGAACGCCCGGTCGGTGACCTCGGGGGTCAGGACGGTCGGCGGGAACCAGTAGCCCTTGCCCTCGGGGCAGGAGCCCTGGAGGTGGGGGGCGCCGTCGACGAAGCCGCGGACGCGTTTGAGGTGCTCGGCGCTGATCAGGGGGCCCATCTCGGTGGCCTCGTCGAGGGGGTCGCCGACCTTGACGCCGTGGACGGCCTCGGCCAGGCGCTCCATGAACGCGTCGTACACGCTGGACTGGACGAGGATCCTGGAGCGGGCGCAGCAGTCTTGCCCGGCGTTGTCGAACACCGCATAAGGCGCGGTTTTGGCCGCTTTTTCGAGATCCGCGTCGGCGAAGACGATATTGGCGGACTTGCCGCCCAGCTCCAGCGTCAGCCGCTTCACGTGACGCCCCGCCTTCGAGGCGATCTCCTTGCCCACCTCGGTCGAGCCGGTGAACACGATCTTGGCGACGCCGGGATGCTCCACCAGGCGGGCTCCCGCGACCTCCCCTACCCCAGGCAGAACCTGGAGCACCCCCTCGGGGAGGCCCGCCGCCAGGGCCAGCTCTGCCAGCCTCAGCGCGGTCAGCGGAGTCCACTCGGCCGGCTTCACGATCACCGTGTTACCCGCCGCCAGGGCCGGAGCCACGCCCCACATCATGATCACCATGGGGAAGTTCCACGGCACGATGATCCCCACCACGCCCAGCGGCTCCTGGAAGGTGACGTCCACGCCGCCGGGCACCGGGATCTGCCTGCCGTGGTTGCGCTCGGGCGCGCCCGCGTAGAAGTGCAGCACGTCGCGGACGTTGCCGGCCTCCCACCGGGCGTTGCCGATGGTGTGCCCGGCGTTGGCCAGCTCCAGCCGCGCCAGCTCCTCGCCGTGCTCGTCCACCAGGCCGGCGAACCTGCGCAGCAGCCGCGCCCGCTCGCCCGGCGCCACCTCCCGCCAGGCCGCCTGCGCCCGCCTGGCACGCTCCACGGCCCGATCGACCTCGGCCGCGTCGGCGAGCTCGACGTCGGCGATCACTTCCTCCGTCGCCGGGTTGACGATCTTCATGCGTTCCCGTCACATCCGCTCGAAACCACGGAACAGCTCCCAATCCGTCACCGCCGCGTCGAAGGCGGCCAGCTCCACCCGCGCGTTGTTCGCGTAGTGCGCCACCACGTCGTCGCCGAACGCCTCCCTGGCCAGCTTCGACCCCTCGAACAGCGCCAGCGCGTCACGCAGCGTGTGCGGCACGGTCTCGGCGCCCGAGTCGTAGGCGTTGCCCTCGTACGGGTCCTCCAGCGGCAGCTCCGCGTCGATGCCGTACAGGCCGGCCGCGACCAGCGCCGACACCGCCAGGTACGGGTTCACGTCGCCGCCCGGCACCCGGTTCTCCACCCGCAGCGAGCTGCCACGGCCCACCAGCCGCAACGCGCACGTCCGGTTGTCCACGCCCCACTTGACGGCCGTGGGGGCGAAACTGCCCGGCACGTACCGCTTGTAGGAGTTGATGTTGGGGGCGTACAGGAGGGTCAGCTCCCGCAGGCACGCGAGCTGGCCCGCGACGAAGCGCGCCCCCAGCGGCGACAACCCGAACGGGCCGTCGCCCGCCATCACCAGGTCCCCCTCCACGCTGCGCAGCGAGATGTGGATGTGGCAGGAGTTGCCCTCACGCTGGTTCGGCTTGGCCATGAACGTGATCGACCGGCCCTCCTGCGCGGCGATCTCCTTCGCGCCGGTCTTGTAGATGACGTGGTTGTCGCAGGTGCGCAGCGCCTCGTCGTAGCGGAAGGCGATCTCGTGCTGGCCCAGGTTGCACTCGCCCTTGGCGGACTCCACGTACAGGCCCGCCCCCTCCATCTCGCGCCGCACCCGCCGCAGCAGCGGCTCGACGCGGGCCGTGCCGAGCAGGGAGTAGTCGACGTTGTAGAGGTTCGCGGGCGTCAGGTCGCGGTACGCGCGCCGCCACGCGTCCTCGTAACTGTCGTCGTAGACCACGAACTCCAGCTCCGTGCCCACGTAGGCGGCCAGCCCCCGGTCGGCCAGGCGGGCGAGCTGCCTGCGCAGGATCTGGCGCGGGGACGCGGTCACCTCGCCGCCGCCCTCCCACGCCAGGTCGGCCATCAGCAGCGCGGTGCCCTCGTGCCAGGGCACCCGGCGCAGCGTGCCGAGGTCGGGCTTCATCACGAAGTCGCCGTACCCGCGATCCCAGGACGACATCTCATAGCCCTGGACGGTGTTCATGTCGACGTCCACCGCGAGCAGGTAGTTGCAGCCCTCGGAGCCGTGGTGCAGCACCTCGTCGAGGAAGTACCGCGCCGACAGCCGCTTGCCCTGCAACCGGCCCTGCATGTCGGCGATCGCCAGGAGCACGGTGTCGATGCGGCCCGCCGCCACCTCGTCGCGCAGCTCGGCGACGGACAGGAACCCGGTGCTCGCTCGATCGTCCACGCTGCGCAGCTCCGATCTGGACTGAAGCGCTTTCCCGTTAATTGGGCTAGTCTCAGACCATTGATCAGCATGGCGGGATCGCTTGTCAAGACCTGAGGACACCTTGGACGAGTCGGCGCGTTTGATGACGGTGCTGCGCCCGGTCAGGGCCGGCAACGCCTTCGAGGAGACCGTGGAACGGCTGCTCCAGGCCATCAAGCTGGGCGTCGTCCCGCCCGGGCACAAGCTGCCCCCCGAGCGCGAGCTCGCCGTCCAGCTCGGCATCAGCCGCGTGACGCTGCGCGAGGCCATCCGCGCGCTGTCGGAGGCGGGCTACCTCGACGTGCGGCGCGGCCGCTACGGCGGCGCGTTCGTCACCTACGTCCCGCCCACCCCCGACGCCGGCGACCTGCGCCAGGCCGTCAACAAGATGGGCACGGCCGAGCTGTCGGACGCCCTGACCTTCCGGCTCGCCGTCGAGTGCGGCGCCGCCCAGGTGCTCGCCTCCGCCGGCCTCCCCGACGACAAGCGGGACGTGCTCACCCGCAGGCTCGCCGAGCTCAACCAGGCCGGCCTCGACGACTACCGCCGCCTCGACACCGCCTTCCACCTGTCCATCGCCGAGCTCACCGGCTCCACCCTGCTCGCCACCACCTGCGCCGACGCCCGCTCCCGCGTCAGCGACCTGCTCAACGCCATCCCCATGCTGCAGGTCAACCTCGACCACGCCGCCGTCCAGCACCGCGCCATCGTCGACGCCATCCTCGCCGGCGACCCCGAGGCCGCCCGGCGGGCGGTCGCCGAACACCTGGAGGGCACCGCCGCCCTCTTACGTGGCTTCCTGTCCTGAGAGGCCGGGTACGTCCGCGCGACTCGTACCATCGAAACCAGGGTCATGGGCAACTGGTTCCAGCAAAGCATCGTCGCCACGGGACGGCTCCCGCTGTTCTGCTACTTCATCATGCTCATCGCCGCCTTCATCGCTACCCGCATCAACGTCCGCCTCATCCGGGCGAAGGTCGGCTGGTTCCGCAACGTCAACGTGGGCGAGATGCACATCCACCACGTCGTCTTCGGCGTCGTGCTGATGTTAGTCGGCGGCGTGACGCTCATCGTCTCGCCCGGCTCCCAGGTCGGCACCGCCGTCGCCGCCTCCGTCTTCGGCGTCGGCTCCGCCCTCGTCCTCGACGAGTTCGCGCTCATCCTGCACCTGCACGACGTGTACTGGGAAGAGGAGGGCCGCACCTCCGTCGACGCCGTCTTCATCGCCGTCGCCGTCACCGGCCTGCTCCTCATCGGCCTGCGCCCGCTCACCTGGAACTACGGCACCCCCGTCAACCCCGCCGCGCTCATCGTCGCCAACCTGGCACTGGCCGTCGTCACCCTGCTCAAAGGCAAGATCTGGACGGGGATGGCCGGGCTGTTCGTCCCGCCGATGCTGCTGGTGGGCGCCATCCGCCTGGCCCGGCCCGGATCGCCCTGGGCGCACTGGTTCTTCGCCAAGCAGTCGCCCCGCAAGATGGCCAAGGCGATCCACCGCGAGGAGCGGTGGCGGCGGCCGGTGATCAAGGCGAAGATCGCCTTCCAGGAGTTTCTCTCCGGGCGTCATGATCTGCCTTCCACTCGGCGCGGCCGTCGGCATACTTGAGTCATGGCACTTCCTGACCTGTACGCGGGCCTGGACGAGAAGATCCCCGACTCGCTGGCCGACCTCCATGGCCCGGCCGAAGGGGTCGTCCCCCTGCCGCCGTACCTGGCGTGGTCGGGGATGACCGAGTTCGACCTCGCCAAGCCCATGATCCGGATGTCGATGTACCGCATCGTGATCACCGCCGGCCGCAAGAGCGACTACGAGACCTACCTCAACGCCGAGCACCTGGTCAACGACTGGCCGGAGCTGCGCAGAGGGCTCGGGCCCGGCTACCGGCGAGCGCTGGAGAAGAAGCTCAGCCTGCGCCGGGAGACGGTCGCCTGATGTACTTCCCGCCCTTCCAGGAGCGGTTGCTGCAAGCGGTGTCGCCCGTGTGCGAGCGGTACGGGCTGGTGCTCGCGGGCGGTTACGCGATCAAGGCGCACGGCTTCACCGACCGGCCCAGCAAAGACCTCGACTTCGCCACGGCCGAGGAGTTACCGCTGGCCGAGGTGGTGGCGGGCGTGATTGGAGCGTTCCAAGCGGCGGGCCTCCACGCCACGATCATCAGCGTGTCGCCGCGCTCCGCCCGCCTCATGATCGAGGATCCGCAGACCGGCGAGGAGTGCGAGTTCGACCTGCTGCGCGAGGCGTTCCAGCAGCACCCGGCCACGTGCGGCGAGCTGCGGGTGCTCAGCGTGGAAGACGCGATCGGGCTCAAGATCCGGGCCCTGCACGAGCGCAGCTACGCACGCGACATCATCGACGTCGCCGCGGTCGGGCACCTCTACACCTTCCGCGGGCTCGAAGGGCTTGCCAAGCCGCACAACGACTACTTCTCGATCTACGAGCTGGCGACGAGGCTGAGCTTCGTCGACTCGATCAGCGACGAGGAGTTCGAGAGCTACGGGCTCGGGGAGGAGCAGATCAGGCAGGTGCGGAGGTTCGCGCAGGCGTGGCTGCAGGACATCCAGCTGCGCCGGGCCGACGACGGCGACGCCGACTACGACCACCCCGACCTGCCTGAGATCGACTAGGAGACCAAATCGGCCAGGTGCCGCAGCGAATCGATCAGGTGCTCAGGGCCGAACGGCGGGAACTGGATGCGCTGCCTGATCGGCTGCGGCACCGCCGACCAGTCGTAGGTGAGCGTCACCTCCGTCTTCGACTCGTCGAGCGGCACGAGGTCGTACCGCCACCACCAGCCGCCGAACCGCAGCTCGCCGTCGTCGCCCTCCGTCCCCGTCCGCCAGCCGATGGCGTGCGGCGGCTCGAAGACCTGGATCTGGTTGGCGGTCCGGTAGTCGCCGTCGGGATGGTTGTCGTGGTGCATGTTCATCCGGAAGACCTGCCCCGCCTCGGTCAGCGGCGCCCGGTCGACGGGCTCCCGCACCCAGCCGGTGCCGTCGATCGAGGCGTGCGTGGCCGGGTCCGCCAGCGCCGCGAACAGCTTCGCGGCGGGGACGGCGACGGTCAAAGTGGCGTTCATGGTGTCCTGGCTCATGGTGCGCGTGCTCCTATGCCGTTCTGTATCGGGTCCTCTCAGGCATATGGACCAGGCGGGGGAGCGGAAGGCATCGGTCGGGCGGGCTATAGGGCGGCCACCGAGCGGAGGGCCAGGCCCATGCCCAGGAGGACGACCATGGCGGCCGTTCCCAGCGGGGCCAGGCCCGAGAGGCGGGCGGCCAGGCGGCGGCCGGCCGAGGCGCGGTGCTCCAGGCGGTCCACGAGCTTGACCAGGAGCAGGCCCGTGACGGTGAGGGTGGCGGCCATGCCGACCCCGTACGCGGTCACCAGCGCCACGCCGAACCACGTGCGGCCGAGGGCGATCGCGCCCAGCAGGACGATGAGGGCCGAGGGGCTGGGGACGAGGCCGCCCGCGATGCCGAGGCCGATCAGGCCGGCTCGTTCGGTGGGGGCGGCGTTCTCATGTCCATGGCCGTAGCCGGGCGCGTGTCCATGCCCATGCCCATGCCCGTGGCCGTGGCCGTGGCCGTGCGCGGTGGGGCGGCGGAGGTTGAGGAGGAGGCGCAGGCCGATGGCGGCGATCAGGACGCCGCTGGCCACCCCCAGCCAGGCCAGCACCGACTCCCCGGCCAGCGCCGTGAACGCCGTCAGCAGCAGGCCCACCACCAGCACCCCCGCCGTGTGCGTGGCCGTCACGGTCGCGCCCACCACCAGGGCGTCGCGCGGGCGGCCGCGGCGGCCCGCCAGGTACGCCGCCATGATGGTCTTGCCGTGCCCGGGGATGAGCGCGTGCCCGGCCCCGAGCACCACGGCCAGGCCCACCGCCAGCAGCCCGAGCGGGAGCGTCAGCGCGTCCGAGCCGATCAGGCCCGTGAACGTGCGGTCCAGGGCGGACAGTGCCTCGCCGATGGGGCCGCCGACCTCGATCCCGAGCCCGCTTCCCCCAGCGGCCGGGCCCGTCGTGGAAGGAGTGCCCAGGGCGGGGCCGGCCGCTGTGAAGGTGGCCACGCGCTGGTCGAGCGGGTCCGCCAGGAGGTCCCGCGGGTAGGTGCGCAGTTCCTGGCTGGCGCTGCTCGCGGGCACCGAGGAGCCGGTCAGACGCACGCCGTCGCCGGTCGCGGTGATCTCCCGCCAGCCGATCCTGTCCTGGTCGAACCCGTCGGTGAACCTCACGGCCCCCGAGGCGCGAACTTCCGCCACGAGCTCGCAGGACAGGCGGCTGGTCCGCAGGCCCCCCTCGCCGGAGGCGTAGGCGAAGGCGGCGGTGCGCACGCGCCACGGCACCACCCGGCCGGACACCTCCAGCCGCTGGGCCCGCGCCAGGGCGGCGCAGCGGCGGGTCGCGTAGCCGGCGTCCACCTGCGCCTTGGCCTGGAGGGTGGGCAGCTCGGCCAGGTCCTCGACGGCGTGGTTGGTGATCCGGTCGGGCGAGACGCGCAGGCCGTTGTAGTGGTTGACGGTGAAACGCCCCAGCGGGTGCACCGCCGTCTCTGCCTGGGCGGGGCCCGTGAGCAGGACCGTCGTGCCCAGCGTGAGGAGCAGGATGAGGGGGAGCAGTCTCATGAGAACCTCGCCAGGGCCGGCAGCGTCGGGTCGAAGTCGGGGTCCACGCGAGCGGAGCGGCCCAGGGCCTGCTCGATCCTGGCGCGGTGGTAGGTGATGAGCGGGTTCTGCCAGCCGGTGGCGGTGGCCTGCTTGGCGTACCGGAGGGCCTGGGCCGGCTTGCCCGCCTTGAACAGCGCCCACGCGAGGGCGTCGGCGGCGACGAGGTTGGGGTTGCGGGCGTACTCGGCCCTGGCGTGCACGACGGCCTGCGCGGGGTCGCCGTGGTCGGCCAGGAACTCGGCCCACGTCAGGTCGTCGCGCACGCCGGCGGCCTGGAAGAGCTTGCGCTGGGCTTCGAGCAGCGTCCAGTCGGCCCGCTGCCCGGCCTTGATGCGGGTCTCGCCCTGCTCGATGAGGTACTGGGGCAGGGGGAGCCGCTGGACGACGGTGTCGTACAGGTCGAGGGCCTCGGTGAGGCGGCCGGCGAGTGCGGCGGCCCTGGCCTGGCCGGCGAGGGCGGGCGTGTAGGCGGGGTAGGCGCGCAGCGCCTTGGCGTACCAGTCGGAGGCGGTCTTCAGGTCGCCGGCGTGCAGGGCCAGCTCGCCCAGGTAGTAGCGGCTGTAGGCGAGGTCGGCCGGCGACCAGGCGTCGGCGTGGGCGTATTCGAGGTATCTGCGTGCGCCGTCCCGGTCGCCGCGCAGCTCGGCCGCGTAGGAGGCGCGGGCGAAGGCGGCCACGCCGGGGCGCAGGCCCAGCATCCGGTCCACGGCCTCCTTGGCGCCCTTGAGGTCGCCGAGCTGCGTTCTGGCGTCGGCGAGGATGCCGTAGGCGGGGGCCCCGTACGGGTTGGCGTCGATGGCGCGCCGGGCCAGGCGGACGGCGTCGGCGAACTCGTGGCGGCCGGCGGCCAGCGCGGCCTGGCCGGTCAGGACGGTGTCGTCGCCGTCGTTGAGCTTGGCGGCGGTGGCCAGCGCGCCTTCGGCCTTGGTGTAGTAGGCGGGGTCGCCCGTGACGCGGGCCTGGTCGACGTATTGGAGGCCGAGCGCGGCCCAGGCGCGGTGGTCGCCGGGCAGGCGCCTGAGCCGCTCCTGGAGGGTCTCGCGGTGCGGCTGCCCGGCCGCCGGCGGGGTCGCGGGGGCGGAGGTGAAGGAGACGATCGTGAAGAGCGCCGCCCCGACGAGGGCGATGCCGGCGAAGATCGCGAACGCGCGCATGGGCACAGGCTCCAGAGCTGGGAGTGGGGCCGGCCGGCCGTGACGGGGAGCACGGCCGGCCGGCCCTGGTGTGGCGGCAGACGATGGGAGACGGGTGGTCTGCCGCCGGGGGAGGACCGGCCGGCTTGGAGAGGGAACCGGCCGGTCAGGAGTCATCGCTGGTTGACGGCCACGTTGCTGGGCAGCGGGATGTACGGGAACGTCTTGTCGAAGGGCTTGTCGTTCGCGTCCACCTTGTCGGTCAGGCCGGGGATGAGCTTGCCGCTCTGGGCGGCGCCGGCCACGGCCTGCAGCTCGATGTCCACGACGTCGTCGGAGAGACGGCGGCCGTTCGGGAAGCCCTGGAGGTCGCCGCCGAGGACGCCGAGCCGGTTCGGGTCCTTGGTGACCGGGATCGACATGTTCAGCCGCAGCTGCTCGGAGCCGCGCTGCTTGCCGGCGTCCTTGTTGAGCGACTGCGCGTTGAGGTCGGCCTTGATGGGGCCGTTGTTCTTGGCGAGGCCGGTCAGGAAGATCTGCACCAGGTCGTTGCGCGGGGTCGCGGGCGCCTTGATGCCGTAGAAGGTTTCGAGGAGCCTGGCCAGCTCGGGGTTGGTGACCCGGTTGACCAGCGCCTTCACGTCCGCGTCCTGCGACGGGTCGAGGGCGTTGTAGGCGTCCTTCATGCCGGCGGCCGCCACCAGCTCGTTCACCAGCGGGTTGCACAGGCGGGAGACCTGCACGTACGAGCTGCCGTTGAACTTGTCGGTGGTGGAGCAGACGCCGATGACCGGGTTGCGCTTGGGGTCGCCCTTGAGCGCCAGGTCGGCCTGCGGCACCTGGAGGGCCACGGTGTTGACGTTGTAGCCCTTCAGCGTGTCCTGGCCGACCTCGGACAGGTCGCCGCCGTAGAGCAGGTCGAAGGCCCGCAGGTCGAGGAAGAAGGCCTCGTCCGCCTGGCCGGAGTAGGTCTTGCCGCCGCCCGGCAGGCTCCTGATGGCCTGGTTGCGCAGGGTCGCGTAGTTGGGCATGGAGGCGGCGCCGACGTTGCTGGGGGCGACGATGCCGTCGCTGACCAGGGTCTTGGAGCCGCCGGGGGTGATCCGCTTGAGCGTGTAGCGCTGGCGGAAGAGCAGGTTCTCGTCGTTGAGCGAGGTGACGGGGCCGTTGTTGTAGAGGAACGTGTCGTTGCCGCGCTTGTCCTCGTTGCGGAACGTCCACTCGTACGTGATGTCGGTCTTGCCGTCACCGTCGTTGTCGATCTTTATGTTGTGCCGCGACTTCACGGCGAACGGGTAGAAGTTCGGGCCGCCGTTGGGCTCCTCGAACGGGATCCAGTTGGAGATGAGGGTCACGCTGTCGGGCTTGTCGGGGCTGACGAACGCGTACACGTCGGTGTTGTCGTGCTGCGGGTCGTTGGAGATGGCGGGGGCCTCGCGGTGTGAGGAAGCGACACCGGAATCAGTGCGGAGCACGGCCATCGACGAGGCGGCGACCGCTACGGCGAGACCGAGTCCGACCAGAGCGCGCCGGTTGATCCGGAGCTCCATGTTCGGTCCTTTCGGAAGGGCTGATCGTGACGTTCGAGGTTCCGGCCGGGTTCCTCGACGCCCTATTCGTCCGTGGGCCGCCGCCGGATGTCGGTCTCCTCCTCAAGAAGGAGGGTCAACTAAAGTTGACATACTTTGGTCGTCAATTTAGGTTGACCCTGGCGTGCGGGTGCCGATCGTGGCGTCCCGTTCGTTGAGGAGAAGTTGAGCAATATCGTGAAAGGGGATGCGGTGGTCAAGGAGTTGCTCGCCTACGTCCGCCCCTACCGGAAGATCCTGGTCCTGGGCGGGTTACTGAGCCTCATCGGCTCCGCGGCGGGCCTGTCGATGCCGTTGCTGGCCAAGTACGTGGTGGACGCCTTCGGCCAGGGCGGCTCGATGGCCGGGCCGCTGATCTGGCTGACCGTGGCGGTGCTGGTGGGCGCGGTGGTCTCGGCCGGGGGAAGCTACCTGATGGAGCGCACGGGCGAGGGCATCGTGCTCGGCGCCCGGCGCCGGCTGGTGGACCGGATGTTGCGGCTCAAGGTCGCCGACGTCGACCGGCTCAAGCCCGGCGACCTGCTCTCCCGCGTCACCGGCGACACGACGCTGCTGCGCGCCGTGCTGACCAACGGCATCGTGGAGTCCGTCAGCGCGGCGTTCATGCTGGTCGGCGCGATCATCATGATGGCGGCGATGGACGGCGTGCTGCTGCTGGTCACGCTGCTGATCGTGGCGCTGATCGGCGGGCTGGTCGCGCTCATCATGCCGCGCATCCAGCGGGCGCAGTCGCACGCCCAGGAGGCCATGGGCGAGATGGGGGCCGTGCTGGACCGGGCGCTGCAGGCGTACCGGACGGTCAAGGCCAGCGGCGCGGAGGAGCGGGAGATCGGTGTGGTCGCCGAGGCCGCGACGCGCGCCCGCGACCGCGGGCTGCAGGTCGCCGGCTGGACGTCGCTCGCGGGGGTGGCGACGTGGATGGCGGTGCAGATCGCGTTCCTGGCCGTGCTGGCGGTGGGCGGCGCGCGGGTCGCCTCCGGCACGCTGGAGGTGTCGTCGCTGATCGCGTTCCTGCTGTACCTGTTCTACCTGGTGCCGCCGATCGGGCAGCTCGTCCAGGGCGGGGTGCAGCTCCAGCAGGGGCTGGCGGCGATGAAGCGGATCAAGGAGATCGAGGAGCTGCCGGCCGAGCCGGTGAGCGTCGCGGCGCCGCGCGACGGGCGGCCCGCCGGGGTGCGCTTCGAGGACGTCGTCTTCCGGTACGGCGACGACCGGCCCCTGGTGCACGACGGCGTGAGCTTCGAGGTGCCGCCGGGCGGCCTGACCGCGCTGGTGGGGCCGTCGGGGGCGGGCAAGTCCACGGTGTTCGCGCTGCTGGAGCGCTTCTACGACCACCAGTCCGGCAACATTCTGGTGGACGGGCGGGACATCCGCGACTGGCCGCTGGCCGAGCTGCGCGCCGCGCTCGGCTACGTCGAGCAGGACGCGCCCGTGCTGGCCGGCACGCTGCGGGAGAACCTGCTGTTCGCCGCCAAGGACGCCACGGAGGAGGAGCTGCGCGCGGCGATCGCGCGGACGCGGCTCGACGACCTCGTGGCCCGGCTGCCGGAAGGGCTGGAGACGCCGGTCGGGCACCGGGGCGTGCTGCTGTCGGGCGGCGAGCGGCAGCGCGTGGCGATCGCCAGGGCGCTGCTGCGCAAACCCAGGCTGCTGCTGCTCGACGAGGCCACCTCGCAGCTCGACGCGGTCAACGAGCTGCGGCTGCGCGAGGTCGTCGCCGAGGTGGCGCGGGAGACGACGGTGCTGGTCATCGCGCACCGCCTGTCCACGGTGACGGGCGCCGACCGGATCGTGGTCATGGAGGGCGGCGGCGTGCGGGCCGTGGGCACGCACGACGAGCTGGTGGGCGGCGACGAGCTGTACCGGGAGCTGGCGGCCACCCAGTTCCTGGTGAGCGGTTGAGCATCCCCCGCGGCCGGCATTCCGGGTTAGTCTCTCCGTGAATGGGTTCATTCACGGAGAGGACCACCGATGAGCAGGACCGTCCGCGCCCCGCGAGGCACCACGATCACCGCGAAGGGCTGGCCGCAGGAGGCCGCGCTGCGCATGCTCCAGAACAACCTGGACCCCGAGGTGGCCGAGCATCCCGAGCAGTTGGTCGTCTACGGCGGCTCGGGCCGGGCGGCGCGCGACTGGGCCTCGTTCGACGCGCTGGTCAGGACGCTGACCACGCTGGAGGGCGACGAGACGCTGCTGGTGCAGTCGGGGCGCCCCGTGGGCGTCTTCCGCACCCACGAGTGGGCGCCCCGGGTGCTCATCGCCAACTCCAACCTGGTGCCCGACTGGGCGACGTGGGAGGAGTTCCGCCGGCTGGAGGCGGCCGGCCTCACCATGTACGGGCAGATGACCGCGGGCTCCTGGATCTACATCGGCACTCAGGGCATCCTCCAGGGCACCTACGAGACGTTCGCCGCCGTCGCCGCCAAACGCTTCGGCGGCACGCTCGCCGGAACGATCACGCTCACCGCCGGGCTCGGCGGCATGGGCGGCGCCCAGCCCCTGGCCATCACCATGAACGGCGGCGTGGCCATCTGCGTCGACTGCGACCCGCGCTCGGTCGCCCGCCGCATCGAGCACCGCTACCTCGACGTCGAGGCCGCCTCGCTGGACGAGGCGCTGCGGCTGGCGTACGAGGCCCGCGACGCCCGCAGGCCGCTGTCGATCGGCGTGGTCGGCAACGCCGCCGAGGCCGTGCCCGACCTGCTGGCCCGCGGCGCCGAGATCGACATCGTCACCGACCAGACCTCCGCCCATGACCCGCTGATGTACCTGCCGCTCGGCGTCGCCTTCGAGGACATGGCCGCCGAGCGCGACAAGGACCCGGCCGGCTTCACCGAGCGCGCCCGCACCTCGATGGCCAGGCACGTCGAGGCCATGGTCGGCTTCAAGGACGCGGGGGCGGAGGTGTTCGACTACGGCAACTCCATCAGGGGCGAGGCGAAGCTGGCCGGCTACGCGCGCGCCTTCGACTTCCCCGGCTTCGTGCCCGCCTACATCAGGCCGCTGTTCTGCGCCGGCAAGGGCCCCTTCCGGTGGGCCGCGCTGAGCGGCGACCCGGCCGACATCGCCGCCACCGACCGGGCGATCCTGGAGCTGTTCCCCGAGAACGAGGCGCTGGCCAGGTGGATCACCAAGGCGGGGGAGAAGGTGCACTTCCAGGGCCTGCCGGCGCGCATCTGCTGGCTCGGCTACGGCGAGCGCGACGTCGCCGGCGAGCGCTTCAACGACATGGTCGCCTCCGGCGAGCTCCAGGCCCCGATCGTGATCGGCCGCGACCACCTCGACAGCGGCTCCGTCGCCTCCCCCTACCGCGAGACCGAGTCGATGGCCGACGGCTCCGACGCGATCGCCGACTGGCCGCTGCTCAACGCCATGCTCAACACCGCCTCCGGCGCCGCCTGGGTCTCCATCCACCACGGCGGCGGCGTCGGCATCGGCCGCTCCATCCACGCCGGCCAGGTGACGGTGGCCGACGGCACGGCCCTGGCCCGCGAGAAGCTCAACCGCGTGCTCACCAACGACCCCGGCACCGGCGTCATGCGGCACGTGGACGCGGGCTACGAGGAGGCGGCGCGCGTCGCCGACGACAAGGGTGTACGTATTCCGATGCGGGAGTCGTGACTCTGCAACGGGATGAGAATGCCGGGTACGCGGCGTTGGAGGTGGCGTGGCGGACGGATATCACGGTGGGCTCGACGTGCTCCTGGATGGCCGGAGGCTGTCGCCCGTACAACGCAGGATCGCGCACTACCTCACCGAGCACCTGGATGAGGCCATCTTCCTGTCCAGCGTGGAGCTGGCCGAGCGGGCGGGCGTCAGCCAGCCCTCCGTGACCAGGTTCGCCATGGTGCTGGGGTTCGGCGGCTACCCCGAGCTGCGCCAGGCGCTGCGGCCGCTGGTGCTCGGCGGTGGCGTGGAGGCGCCGCAGGAGAACCTGCTGCGCGGCGCGATCGACTGCGAGATCCGCAACCTCGCCCTGGTCAGGGAGCGGCTGGCGGCGTTCCCGCTCAAGGAGCTGGGCGAGCAGCTGGCCGCCACCGAGCCGCTGCCGGTGCTCGGGCTGCGCGTCTCGTGCGGGCTGGCCACCACGTTCGCGTACTACGCCCGGCGCATCCACCCTGACGTGCGGCTGCTCACGCACGGCGGCTCCGAGCTGGTCGACGGGCTGCACGCGGCCCGTCGGGCCGGTGCCGAGTGGCTGGTGGCCGTCGTGTTGCCGCGCTACCCGGCCGAGGCGCTGCACGGGCTGGAGTACGCCGAGAAGCTGGGTCTCCGGGTGGCCGCCATCACCGACAAGTCCGACTTCCCCGCCGAGATCGTGCTGGACGCGCCCGTGGGCGACCGGCTCGTGTTCGACTCGCACGCGGCGCCGCTCGCGCTGGCCATGGCCCTGGTGGAGGCCATGGCCGACGCGGCGCCGCTGCGCACCCAGGCCAGGCTCGACGAGTACGAGCGGATGACCGAGGAGACCGGCACGTTCCTCCCCGGGGGCCTACCCGGCGATCTTGCTTAGCGAGCGCATCGACCACATCGTGGTGAGCACCGCCAGCACGACGAACACGCCGAACGCGATAGGGATCGACGCGTCCCCCAGCCGCCCGTCGAACAGCGCCCGCCCCGCCTCGACCGCGTGGTAGAGCGGGTTGGCGGGCGCGAGCAGCTTCATCCAGTCGGGCGCGAACGAGATCGGCACGAACAGCCCGGCCAGCAGCATGATCGGCAGCATGAACAGGTTGAGCGTCTGCGACATGCCGTTCTCGTCCCGCACGGTCAGCGCCAGCCCCTGCGACAGGCCCGAGGCGAACAACCCGGTCGCGGCCATGAGCAGCAGCACCAGCACCAGCTCCACGGCCCCGATCCGCACGCCCATGGCGATGGCCACGACGAGCACGAGCACCGCCTGGAGGACCAGCACCACCATGTCCTTGGCCACCCGGCCGAGCACGATGGCCGGCCGCCAGGCGGGGCTGACGGCGTAGCGCTCCAGCGAGCCGTTGCGCAGCTCGGCGATCAGGCCGAAGCCGGAGAACAGCGACCCGAAGACGGCGATCATCATCATGGACGCCGGCGTGAACATGCGCAGCGCCTCCACCGTCGTGCCGCCCGGCGTCATCGTCTTCAGCAGCGGCGCGAACATCAGCAGGTACAGCACCGGCTGCATGATCCCGAACAGCGGCCAGACGGGGTTGCTGAACGACTTGCGCAGCTCGTAACCGGTGAACAGGAGGGTGTGGCGGATCATGCGTCGGCTCCCGTAGGGCGAAGGGCGTGGCGGATCATGCGCCGGCTCCCGCGTCGCGAAGGGTGCGGCCGGTCTTGGCCAGGAAGACGTCGTCCAGTGTGGAGCGGTCGAGGGCGATGGAGCTGAGGCCGAGCCCCCGCTCCTCCAGCGCGCGCAGCAGGACGGGCAGCGTGTGCTCGCCGTCGTCCACGTAGACGCGCAGCAGGTCGTCGTCCACGCGGGTCTCGCGGGCCAGCGGCCCGACGGTCTCGGCCGCGCGCTCCGGCTCGTCCAGCCTGAGCGTGATCACATCGCCCGAGACCTCGCGCTTGAGGTCGGACGGGGTGCCCTCGGCCACGACCAGGCCGTGGTCCACGATCATCAGCCGGTCGCACAAGGCGTCGGCCTCGTCGAGGTAGTGGGTGCTGAGCAGCACGCTCGTGCCCGCCTCGCGCAGCTGCCTGATGCGCTCCCACAGGTTGGCGCGGTTCTGCGGGTCGAGGCCGGTGGTGGGCTCGTCGAGGAAGAGCAGCGGCGGGTTGTGCACGAGCCCGATGGCGATGGCCACGCGCCGCTTCTGCCCGCCCGACAGCGTACGGCCGGGCCGGTCGGCCAGCTCGGCCAGGTCGAAGCGCTCCAGCACCTCGGCGGTCGCGCGCCCCGGGTCGGGGACGGCGTGGATCCTCGCCGCCATCATGATCTGCGCCCGCGCGCTGGTCGTGTCCTCCACCCCGCCGGCCTGGCTGACGTAGCCGAGGTTGCGCCGCACGTCGGCGGGCTCCTTCAGCAGGTCGTGGCCCGCGACGGTGGCCGTGCCCGCGTCGGGCGCGATCAGCGTGGACAACATCCTGATCGTGGTGGTCTTGCCCGCGCCGTTCGGCCCGAGCACCCCGAAGATCTCACCCTTCTTCACCTCGAGGTCCACGCCGCGCACGGCCTCGACGGTCTGGGTGCCTTTCCTGCTCCTGGTGGTGAACGTCTTGCGCAGGCCCTGCGCCTCGATGATCATCATGCTCCTTGGGTCGCTGGGGGTCGCCTTCGGTGCAGCCGGTCGAGCCGGGCCATACTGCCACGCGGCCCGGCCGATATCTCCTGCTTTTTCTGGGTGGTGCGGCGGGCTTCTCGCGGTGGTGCGGCGGGCTCTTCGGGGCGGTGCGGCGGGATCAATAAGCTCCTCCTATGACTGATCGACCGAAGGCGCTGGTCACAGGCGCCTCCAGAGGTGTCGGCGCGGCCGTCGCCAGGGCGCTGGCCCCCACCCACGACGTGCTGCTCGGCGGCCGCGACGCGGCCGCGCTCGCGGCGCTGGCCGGCGAGCTGCCCGGCTCCCGGCCCTGGCCGGTGGAGCTGACCCGGGTCTCGGCGGCCGACGTCGAAGGCGTCGAACGGCTCGACGTCCTCGTGCACAGCGCCGGGATCAGCGTGCTGGGCCGCATCGCCGACCAGGGCGCCGACGTGTGGCGGCGCACGATGGAGGTCAACGTCATCGCGGTCGCCGAGCTGACCCGGCTGCTGCTGCCCGCGCTGCGGCGGGCCGGGGGCCACGTCGTGTGCGTCAACTCGGGCGCGGGGCAGCGGGCCAACCCCGACTGGGCGTCGTACGCGGCCAGCAAGTTCGCGCTCAAGGCGTTCGCCGACGCGCTGCGGCTGGAGGAGCCCGCGCTCCGCGTCACCACCATCTACCCCGGCCGGATCGCCACCGACATGCAGCGCGGCGTACGTGCCTTCGAGGGAGGCGCGTTCGAGCCCGAGAAATACCTCGAACCGGAAACCGTGGCCAGGGCGGTGCTGGCCGCCGTCATGGCCGGGCCCGACGCGCACCTCACCGAGCTGACCCTGCGCCCCAGAGGAGGGCCAGTCAACTAAAAGTGAATGGATCCATTCACTAGAGTTGGCCGCATGCTTGAGCAACTCGCGCACGTGGGACGAGATCCGGAGACCGGCGGCTACGTACGGGACGCATGGTCGCGAGCAGACCTGGAGCTACGCGAATGGTTCGCGGGCGAGGCCGGGCGGCGCCGGCTCGACCTGCGCGAAGACCGCAACGGCAACCTCTGGGCCTGGTGGGGCACCCCTTCGCCGCGGCGCCCCGGCGTCGTCACCGGCAGCCACCTCGATTCCGTACGGCAGGGCGGCGCGTACGACGGCCCGCTCGGCGTCGTGTCCGCCTTCGCCGCGCTCGACCTGCTGCGCGAGCGGGGCGTGACGCCGGCCGTCCCCGTGGGCGTGGCCTGCTTCAGCGACGAGGAGGGCGCCAGGTTCGGCGTGCCGTGCGTGGGGTCGCGGCTGCTCACCGGCGTGCTCGCGCCCGAGCGGGCGCTCGCGCTCACCGACGACGACGGCGACACCCTCGCCGACGTGCTGAAGCGGGCCGGGCGCCGGCCCGACGCGCTGGGGCGCGACGACGAGACGCTGGCCTGCGTCGGCACGTTCGTCGAGCTGCACGTGGAGCAGGGCCGCGGGCTGGCCGGCGAGGGGCGGCCCGTGGGGGTGGCGAGCGCGATCTGGCCGCACGGGCGGTGGCGGTTCGACTTCCGTGGGCGGGCCGACCACGCGGGCACCACCAGGCTGGCCGACCGCGACGACCCGATGCTGCCGCTGGCCCGCATGGTGCTGGCGGCGCGGGAGGCGGCCGAGCGGCGCGGGGTGGTGGCCACGGTCGGCAAGGTCCGCGTCTCGCCCGGAAACGCCAACGCCATCCCCGGCCTGGCCTCGGCCTGGCTCGACGCGCGCGGCCCCGACGAGCGCGCGGTGCGCGCCCTGGTGGCCGAGCTCGCCGAAGCCGCCGGCGCCACCTGGCCGGCACTCGCCCCGCAGGCGAGCCCGGACGACGCGGCTGCTGCTGCCCGTGCTGCGGCGGGCCTGGACGACGCGGCGGCACCCGCCCGTGCGGCGGGTCTGGACGACGCGGCGGCACCCGCTCGTGCGGCGGGTGCGGGCGATGCGCAGGCGCTCGCCACACGGGCGGGCGCCGGTGATCCGGCTGGGCGTGCTCGGTCGGCGGGGACCGGTGGGGTGGTGGTGCGGGAGGAGTCGTGGACGCCGGTCGTCGCGTTCGAGGCGGCGCTCAGGGACCGGGTCGCCAGGGCGGCCGGGGGCGACACGCCCGCGCCGATCCTGCCGACCGGCGCCGGCCACGACGCCGGGATCCTCGCCGCCGCAGGCGTCCCGAGCGCGATGTTGTTCGTCAGGAACCCCACCGGCGTGTCCCACGCCCCCGATGAGCACGCCGAACGGGCAGACTGCGAGGCGGGAGTCGTGGCACTCGCGGACGTGCTGGAGGAGCTGTGTCGCTGACCTACTGGTGCGAGTGGGCCTGGCTGCCCGACGGGGTCGCGGGCGACGTGCTCGTCGAGATCGACGGCACCAGGATCACCCGCGTCGAGCAGGGCCCGCCGGGCTCGGCCGAGCGCCTGCCCGGGCTGACGATCCCCGGCCTGGCCAACGCCCACTCCCACGCCTTCCACCGCGCGCTGCGCGGCGCCACCCAGCGCGGCGAGGGCGACTTCTGGACCTGGCGCGAGCGCATGTACGAGGTCGCCGGCCGCCTCGACCCGCACTCCTACGAGCGGCTGGCCACGGCCGTGTACGCCGAGATGGCGCTGGCGGGCGTCACGTGCGTGGGCGAGTTCCACTACCTGCACCACGACCAGGGCGGGCGCCCGTACGGCGACGACCCCAACGCGATGGGGCACGCGCTGATCCGGGCGGCCCGCGCCGCGGGGCTGCGCATCGCGCTGCTCGACACCTGTTACCTGTCGGGCGGCATCGGCGTGCCCCTGTCGGAGGTGCAGCTGCGCTTCAGCGACGGCGACTCCGAGCGGTGGGCGGCCCGCGCCGAGCTGCTGGCGGCGGCCTACGAGGGGCAGCCCGACGTGGAGATCGGCGCCGCCATCCACTCCGTACGGGCGGTGCCGCCCGACCAGATGCCGGTCGTGGCGGAGTTCTCGCACCGGCACGCGGCGCCGCTGCACGTGCACGTGTCCGAGCAGCGGGCGGAGAACACGGCGTGCGTGGAGATGTACGCGGCCACGCCCGTGCAGCTCCTGCACGAGCGCGGGGCGCTGGGGCCGCGCTCGACCGCCGTGCACGCCACGCACCTGACCGACGTGGACGTCGAGCTGCTCGGGCAGTCGGGCACGTACCTGTGCATGTGCCCCACCACTGAGCGCGACCTCGCCGACGGCATCGGCCCGGCCAGGGCCGCCGCCGACCGGGGCGCGCGGATCACGCTGGGCTCCGACAGCCACGCGGTGATCGACCTGTTCGAGGAGGCCAGGGGCATGGAGCTGAACGAGCGGCTGGCCAGCAGGAGACGCGGCCACTGGTCGGCCGCCGACCTGCTGGCCGCCGCCACGTGCACGGGCCACGCCTCGCTCGGCTTCCCGGGCGCGGGCCAGCTCGTGCCCGGCGCCTGGGCGGACCTGGTGTCGGTACGCCTCGACTCCGTCCGCACGGCGGGCACGTCCGGGCTGGAGGCCGTGGTGTACGCGGCTTCGGCGGCCGACGTGCACTCCGTGGTGTCCGGGGGGCGGCGCGTGGTCGCGCAGGGCAGGCACGTGCTGGGCGACGTCGCCGCCCTGCTGAAGAAGGCGATCGAGGAGCTGAGATGACCACCACCACGTTGATCGACCGGATCGGGCTGCTCTACACCGGCGACCCCGAGCGGGAGGAGATCGCCGACGCCGCGCTCGTCATCGAGGACGGCCTCGTCGCCTGGACCGGCCCCGCCGCGGAGGCCCCCGCCGCCGACGAGCGCGTGGACGCGGGCGGCCGGGCCGTCATCCCCGGCTTCGTCGACAGCCACGCCCACCTGATCTTCGCCGGCGACCGCACGGCCGAGTTCGAGGCCCGCATGTCCGGCGAGCCGTACACCGGCGGCGGCATCAGGACCACGGTCGCCGCCACCCGCGCGGCCGGCGAGGCCGAGCTGGCCACGCACGCCTTCTCCCTGGTACGCGAGATGCGCGCGCAGGGCACCACCACCGTGGAGATCAAGAGCGGCTACGGCCTGACCGTCGAGCACGAGCGGCGCTCGCTGGAGATCGCCACCACGCTCACCGACGAGACCACCTTCCTGGGGGCGCACGTGGTGCCCGCCGACATCGACGCCGACTCCTACGTGCGGCTCGTGGCCGGGGAGATGCTGGAGGCGTGCGCCCCGTACGCGAAGTGGGTGGACGTGTTCTGCGAGCGCGGCGCGTTCGACGGGGACCAGACGCGGGAGATCCTGTCGGCCGGGCTGAAGGCCGGGCTGGGGGTGCGGGTGCACGCCAACCAGCTCGGCGAGGGCCCCGGCGTGCGCATCGCGTGCGAGCTGGGCGCCGCCTCCGCCGACCACTGCACGCACCTGAGCGCGGCCGACGTGGACGCGCTCGCCTCGTCGGGAACGGTGGCGACGCTGCTGCCGGGCGCCGAGTTCTCCACCCGCTCGCCGTACCCGGACGCGCGGCGGCTCATCGACGCGGGCGTGACCGTGGCGCTGGCCACCGACTGCAACCCGGGCTCCTCGTTCACCTCGTCGATGGCGTTCTGCGTGGCGCTGGCCGTGCGCGAGATGCGGATGACGCCGCTGGAGGCGATCAGGGCGGCGACGTACGGCGGGGCCCGCGCGCTGCGCCGTACGGACGTAGGCTGGTTGCGGCGCGGAGCTCGCGCGGACCTCGTCGTCCTCGACGCCCCCTCCTACGTCCACCTGGCCTACCGGCCCGGCGTTCCCCTCGTTCACCAGGTGTTTCACGGCGGTCTCCTCCTTTAGGAGGACATCCAGAACCATCCCGCAGGCGTAGTTGTTGAGGGAATCTTTGCTTCTGGCCGGACGTTGGCCGGGTATAGAACGCAGCTGCGGAACGAGGTGCCTGGGGATGGCAAGGCCTACGGGGAGTCGCACGCAGGAGCAGCACGTCGCTGATCGCGATCTGCTGGGGACATACCTGGCCGAGATCGGCCGGGTCCCGCTGCTCACGGCGGAGGAAGAGGTGGAGCTCGCCAAGCGGATCGAGGCGGGTCTCTTCGCCGAGCAGCTGCTCGACAGCGGGGGCTCGGAGCCGCGCATCGGGGACGCGGCCGACGAGGAGCTGGAGCGCCTGGCCATCTCGGGCCAGCGGGCCAAGGAGGAGTTCATTCAGGCCAACCTGCGCCTCGTGGTGGCGGTGGCCAGGAAATATTCGGGGCGGGGGATGCCGCTCATCGACCTGGTCCAGGAAGGAAACCTGGGCCTTGTCCGTGCGGTGGAGAAGTTCGACTACCGCCGGGGCTACAAGTTCTCCACCTACGCCACGTGGTGGATCAGGCAGTCGGTGGGGCGGGCCATTCACGAGCAGGCCCGTCCGGTGCGGCTGCCCACGCACGCCGGGGAGCAGATGACCCGGCTGATGCGGGTGCGGCGCGACATGCTCGCCGAGTTCGACGCCGAGCCCACCGACGACGACCTCGCCGAGATCCTCGACCTGCCGATCGAGCGGGTGCGCGAGCTGCGCCGCTGGGCCTCCGACCCGGTCTCGCTCCAGCTCGGGGTGGGCGACGAGGACGAGACCGAGCTCGGCGACATGATCGCCGACGAGACGTGGGCCGACCCCGAGCAGCAGGCGATCGACATCCTGGAGCGGGAGCGGCTCGACCAGTGGCTCACCGGGCTCGAAGGCGCCACCAGCGAGATGCTGCGCTGGCGTTACGGGCTGGTCGACGGGCGCGAGCACACGCTGACCGAGGTGGGGGAGCGCTACGGCATCGGCCGCGACCGGGCCCGCCGCATCGAGCGTGACGCGCTGGCCCGCCTGCGGAAGATGGCCACCGCGGCCGCCTGACGTCCCGATCTTCACGGACGGGCCGTCGCCGACGCACCTGGGGAGGTGGTACGTCGGCGGCGGCCCGTCCTGGTTTTCCGGTGTTCAGTCGGTGCGGAGGAGCCGGCGCAGGAACTCCTCGACGGCGGCTTCGGCCGTGGCGTGGTCGCCGCCCCGCGCCACCAGCAGCGCGCTCTCGTTGATCGCGGCCAGCAGCATGTGCGCGTGCAGGTCCACGTACGCGGCCGGCACCGCCTTCGTGGCGTCGAGCGCGGCCTTCAGCATGCCGAACGAGTAGCGCTCCTCCAGGGCGCGCCAGCGCTCCCAGCCCAGCACGGCGGGCGCGTCGATGAGCACGATGCGCTGGATGACCGGGTCGCCGGCGAGCCGGATCCAGGTGCGGATGCCGATGCGCAGGGCCGCCTCGGGGCTCTCGGCGCCGCGCACCGCCTGCACGATCTTCGCGCCCACGGCCGCCTCCGTGGCCTCCAGCACGGCTTCGAAGAGGGTCTCCTTGCCCGCGTAGTGGTGGTAGAGCGCTCCTCTGCTCAGCCCTGACTCCTGCAGCACCGTCTCGATCGAGGTGTCGTCGTAGCCGCGCTCGGCGAACAGCCGGGTGGCGATGGCCAGGACCTTGTCGCGGGTGGCCGCGCCGCGCTCCGCCTTGAGGTTCATGGACCCACTCTAGACAAACCGACTATCGGTCGGTAATTTCATAGACCGACAGTCGGTTTGTAAACGAGGGGATCACCCATGGACGGCATCAATTACGTGGACGAGGGGCAGGGGCCGGCCGGCCCTGTTCGTGCACGGCGTCGGCACCGGCTCCCACCTGTGGCGCGACGTCATCGCCGAGCTGCGCGGCGAGCGCCGCTGCATCGCCATCGACCTGCCTTTGCACGGCGGCAGCGACCCGCGCGACGACCTGTCGCTGCCCGCGCTGGCCGAGGCCGTCGAGGAGCTGTGCGAGCACCTCGGCCTCACCGGGATCGACCTCGTCGGCAACGACACCGGCGGCGCGGTGTGCCAGATCTTCGCCGTACGGCACCGCGAACGCCTGCGCACGCTCACCCTCACCAACTGCGACGTGCACACCAACACCCCGCCCGAGCCGTTCAAGCCCACCGTCGAGCTGGCCGCCAAGGGAGAGCTGGCCGCCCTCACCGAGGTGCTGCTCGACCACCCCGAGCTGCTGGCCCAGACCGCTCTCGGCGAGGGCTACGAGCGCATCCACGACCCGAAGGCGGTGGTGGACGCCTACATCAGGCCGATCCTGAGCAAGCCGGGCGGCGGGCGGGCGTTCGAGCGGCTGCTGGCCGGCATCGACGCCAAGGACATGATCGCCATCGAGCCGCAGCTCACCGTGCTCACCGTGCCGACGCTGCTGGTGTGGGGCACGGGCGACCCGTTCTTCGACGTGAGCTGGGCGCGCTGGCTGCGCGACACGATCCCCGGCGTCAGGGAGATCGTGGAGATCGAGGGCGGGCGGCTGTTCTTCCCCGAGGAGCGGGCCGCCGAGCTGGTGCCTCACCTGCGGCGGTTCTGGGCCCACACGTAAGAGCGGTTCTGGGCCCACACGTAAGATCGGCGGCATGCGGGTCGAGACACTGCGCCGTTATCCGGTCAAATCCATGCTGGGGGAAGAGGTCGACGAGAGCCCGGTGACCGAGCGGGGGCTCGCCGGGGACCGGGCGCGCGCCGTGCTCGACGTCGCCACCGGGAAGATCGCCAGCGCCAAGAACCCCCGGCTCTGGCGCGCGCTGCTGACCGTCGAGGGCGCGCGGGTGCCGGACGACGCCACGCTGTCCGAGCTGCTCGGACGCGAGGTCCGGGTGATCGACGTGCCGCCGGAGGGCGCCGAGCTGGAACGGTCGGTGCCGGAGCGGGTGCTGGCCGAGGGCATCGAGGCCGAGGTGCCGCACACCATCACCACGATCGGGGCGGGCTCGCCCGAGGGCACGTTCTTCGACTTCGCGCCGCTCCACCTGATCACCACCTCCACCGTCGAGCGGATCGGCGCGCTCGGCCCGCGCGGGCACGTCGAGGCCCTGCGTTACCGGCCGAACCTGGTGATCGCCACCGAGCCCGACGGGTTCGTGGAGAACGACTGGGCCGGGCGGGAGCTGCACGTCGGTGCGGACGTCGTGCTGCACGTCATCGTGGCCAGCCCGCGCTGCGCGGTGCCGACGCTGGCGCACGGGGAGCTGGAGCGCGACACCGACGCGCTGCGGACCGTGGCCAGGCACAACCGGGTGCCGGTGTTCGACATGGGGCCGCAGGCGTGCGCGGGCGTGTACGCGCGGGTCCTGCGGCCCGGTGTCATCAGAAAGGGCGACGAGGTACGGCTCGCCTGAGCCGCACCGGGACGCCGCACCGGGACGCCCCCCGGTGCGGCGCGCACGAGCGGCGCCCATGAGGGCGGCTCAGACGAGCGGCGTCAGGTACTTGTCGAGGTCGTCGAGGATCTTGCCGGCCGCCGTGACGCCGATTCCGGTCATCCAGATCTCGTCGTCCACGTTGAAGGCGTGCTCCGCCTTGACCGCCTTGAGGTTCTTCCACAGCGGCCCGGCCGTGACCTCGGCCTGCGACTTGGCCGCCGCCTCGCCGTACGCCGTGTAGAAGATCGCGTCGGCGTCACCCTTGGCGATGTTCTCCTGGCTGATCTTGCCGAAGCGCTTGTCCTCCTGGTCGGCGAGCTGCTGCGCCTGCGGCCGCGGGATGCCCGCGTCGCCCAGCACGATGCCGCTGAACGACTCCGGCCCGTACAGGCGGATCTCGGTCGGCATGAAACGCACGATGCCGACCTGCAGCTTGGAGAACTTGGCGCCGACCTCCTTGGCGCGCGTCTCGTACGCGGACAGGAGCTGCCGTGCCTGGTCCTTCTTGCCCAGCGCCTCGGCGTCGAGCAGGAAGTTCTCCTTCCAGGTGATGCCGACCTTCTCGGTGAACACGGTCGGGGCGATCTTCGAGAGCTTGTCGTAGAAGGCCGCCTGCCGGAACTTGGAGCCGAGGATGAGATCGGGCTTGAGCGCCATGATGGCTTCGATGTTGAGCTGCTGGAGCGTGCCGACCGGCTTGGTGCCCGCCAGGGAGGCGCCGAGGTACTCCGGCCAGGTCTGGTTCTCCTGGGCCTGGGCCGCGCCGACGGGGGTGAGGCCGAGGGAGACCATCGTGTCGAGCTTGTCCGTGTCGAGCACGACGACGCGCTGCGGGGTCATGGGCACCTTGGTCTCGCCCATGGCGTGCTTGACGGTCCTGGTGGGGCCGGCGTCCTGGGTGGTGGTCGAGGTCCCGCACGCGGTCAGCGTCAACAGGGGGAGCATGGCGGCGATGGCCAGGCGGAGGCGCATGAAGTAGTCCTTGATCGCTTAGGTAAGGCAAGCCTAAGTATCGCATGTCCGATTTAGCGACGACAAAAACGGCCCTGTGAGAAGCCCGAAACGAACGCGAAACACCCGCGCGGCGAGATTCACGAATGTGAAACACGCCTGGTCGAGCCACGAAACCCCAGGCGAACACGCTGTGGCCACACGTCACATGTAAGAAGGAGGGTCGCTTCGATGATCGACAGCGGCACTACCGCCTGGATGCTGGTCTGCACCGCCCTGGTGCTGCTGATGACTCCGGGCCTCGCGTTCTTCTACGGGGGTATGACCCGGGCCAAGAGCGTTCTCAACATGATGATGATGTCGTTCGTCGCCATCATCGTCGTGACGATCGCCTGGGTCCTCTACGGCTACTCCCTAGCGTTCGACACCGCCGGCGAAGGCGGCGGTATCAACCAGATCATCGGAGGGCTCGACTACGTCGGTCTGAGCGGGGTCTTCAACGCTGTCTATGAGGGCTTGATCGTCGAGGGTGGCAACGTGACGGCCGAGGCCGCCGCCGCCGACAACTTCCCGCTGATGGTGTTCTCCGCCTTCCAGCTCACATTCGCCATCATCACCGTCGCGCTGATCAGCGGCGCCATCGCCGACCGGGCCAAGTTCGGCGCCTGGGTGCTGTTCTCCCTGGTGTGGGCCACGGTCGTCTACTTCCCCGTGGCCCACTGGGTCTGGGGCGGCGGCTGGCTGACGCAGCTCGGCATCGAGGACTTCGCCGGCGGCACGGTCGTGCACATCAACGCCGGTGCCGCGGCGCTCGCGCTCGCCCTCGTCCTCGGCAAGCGCCAGGGCTGGCGCAAGGAGCCCATGCGGCCGCACAACCTGACCCTGGTGCTGCTCGGCACCGGCCTGCTGTGGTTCGGCTGGTTCGGCTTCAACGCCGGCTCCGAGCTGGCCCCCGACCAGACCGCCGGTCTGGCGTTCATGAACACCCAGGTCGCCACGGCCGTCGCCGCCGGCGCGTGGCTCGTGGTGGAGAAGCTGCGCGACGGTCACGCGACCACGCTCGGCGTCGCCTCCGGCGCGGTGGCCGGCCTGGTCGCCATCACGCCCGCCTGTGGTTTCGTGGACCCGTGGGCGGCCGTCGTCATCGGCCTGCTCGCCGGCGTGGGCTGCGCCTACGCCGTGGGCCTGAAGTACAAGCTGGGCTTCGACGACTCCCTCGACGTGGTCGGCGTGCACCTGGTCGGCGGTGTCATCGGCGCCGTCGCGCTGGGCTTCGTCGCGGCCTACCCGTTCCTGCCCGGCCAGAACAAGGGCATCCTGATCGAGGGCGGGCAGATCAGCCAGCTCGGCCTCCAGGTGCTGGGCCCGGTCGCGGTCGGCGGCTACTCCTTCGTGATGTCGTGGGTGATCGGTAAGATCATCGACAAGACCATGGGCTTCCGCATCAGCGAGGAGGCCGAGGTCACCGGCGTCGACATCGCCACCCACGCCGAGACCGGCTACGACCTCGGCACCGTTTACGCCTCGGGCGTGAGCTCCTCCAACGGCCCCGCCGCCCCGGCTCCTAAGAAGGTGGACGCATGAGGCTCATCACGGCGATCATCAAGCCCTTCAAGCTCGATGACGTGAAGGCCGCACTCGAACAGTTCGGCATCAAGGGCATGACGGTCAGCGAGGCGAGCGGCTACGGCCGCCAGCGCGGCCACACCGAGGTCTACCGCGGCGCCGAGTACCAGGTGGACCTGGTGCCGAAGGTCCGCCTGGAAGTCCTCGCCGACGAGGATGACGCCGAGGACGTGATCGACGTCATCGTCAAGGCGGCGCACACCGGCAAGATCGGCGACGGCAAGGTCTGGTCCGTTCCTGTCGACACGGTCATCCGGGTGCGTACCGGAGAGAGGGGTCCGGAAGCCCTGTGATGAGGCCGGCCAAAGGTGTCCGGGTGAACAGGTTCTTCATGGATCCGTGGCGAAGCCAGGACAACGGCGTCCTGGCGGAGCTCGGCAAGGGGGCACGACAGTGAGGGGAGAGGCCCGTTCGTACGCCGCGGCCCGCAAGGAGCGGACCGCGGACACCGATCGCTGGCTCAAGGATCTCTTCCGCACGGCGAGCGACGGCGACCACGTCTCACTGGTGGCCGTCGGGAGCCTCGGCAGGGGAGAGCTGGCGCCCGGCAGTGACCTCGACCTGGTGCTGCTGCACAACGGCCGGGCCGACGTGGCGCGGATCGCCGACCGGATCTGGTATCCGATCTGGGACTCGGCGGTCAACCTCGACCACTCCGTACGCACGGTCGAGGAGGCCGTCTCCGTCGCCCGGCAGGACCTCAAGGCCGTGCTCGGCCTCATCCAGGCCAGGCACGTGGCCGGCGACCCCGACCTGACCAGGAAGGCCAGGGAGGCGGTGCTGGCCGAATGGCGCGCCGACTCCCGGCGCAGGCTCGGCGAGCTGCGCGAGGCGGCCGACAAGCGGGCCCAGGTCAGCGGCGAGCTGGCCTTCCTCCTGGAGCCCGATCTGAAGGACGGGCGCGGCGGGCTGCGCGACGTCCAGGCGATGCAGGCCGTGGCCGCCGCCTGGGTCGCCTCGGCGCCCGGCCCGCGGGCGCGGGAGGCGTACGAGTTCATCCTCGACGTGCGGCACGCGCTGCACGTCGTCACCGCCCGCGGCACCGACCGGCTGGTGCTGCAGGAGCAGGACGCCGTGGCCGGGCTGCTCGGCCTGCTCGACGCCGAGGCGCTGATGCGCCGGCTCGCCGAGGCCGGCCGCACGATCTCCCACGCCTTCGACGCGACCTGGCGCACCGTTGACAGGCTGGTGTCAGGGCCGGCCCCGCGCGGGCGCCGCCCGCTGGCCGACGGCGTGGTCGAGCACGGCGGCGAGGTGGTGCTCGCCCGCGGCATCGACCCGCGCAAGGACCCGGTGCTGGTGCTGCGCGCCGCCGCCGCGGCGGCCGACTCGGGGCTGCCGCTCGCGCCCGCGACGGTGTCCGTCCTCGCAGCTCAGTCGGCTCCGATGCCGGTGCCGTGGCCGGACGAGGCCCGTGACGCGCTGGTGTCGATCCTCGGCGCGGGCCGCGCCGCCGTGCCCGTGTGGGAGGAGCTGGACCAGGCGGGCATCCTTGTCAAGCTGCTTCCTGACTGGGAGCGCGTACGGCACCGCCCGCAGCGCAACCCGATCCACCGCTTCACGGTCGACCGCCACCTGATCGAGGCCGCCGCGAACGCCGCCAGCCACACCCGCGAGGTCTCCCGCCCCGACCTGCTGCTCATCGGAGCGCTGCTGCACGACGTCGGCAAGGGCTGGCCGGGCGACCACTCGGCGACGGGCGAGGTCGTCGTGCGTGACATCGCGACCCGGATCGGCCTGCCGCCGCACGACGTCGAGACGCTGGCCACCGTCGTCCGCCACCACCTGCTGCTGCCCGAGACGGCCACGCGCAGAGATCTCGACGACCCGGTCACGATCGAGAAGGTCGCCGCGACCGTCGGCTCGCGCGAGGTGCTCGACCTGCTGGCCGCGCTGGCGGTCGCCGACGGCAACGCGACCGGCCCCGCGGCCTGGAACTCCTGGAAGGCCGGCCTGGTGGCCGACCTCGTGCGCCGGGTCAGGTCGGTGCTGGCGGGCTCGCCGCCGCCGAAGCCGCCGACGCTCTCGGCCGAGCAGGCCGCGCTGGCCCGGCACGGCGGCGGCGCCGTGCGCGTCAACGGCGGCGCGGTCACGGTCGTCGCCCCCGACCGGGTGGGGCTGCTGTGGAGCGCGGCCGGCGTGCTGTCGGCGCACCGGCTCGTCGTGCGCTCCGCCTCGTCCGCCTCCGCGGGGTCCACGGCGGTGATCGAGTTCTCGGTCATCCCCGAGTACGGCTCCCCGCCGGACCCGGCGACGCTGGAGTCCGACCTCCGTCTCGTCCTTGCTGGGCGTCTTGACATCGAGCAGCGGCTGGCCCGCCGGACGCGCTCGGTCAGGCCGCCGCGCGTACCCGTGGCTCCACCTCGGGTGACGCTGGTCGACGACGCCTCCGCGACGGCCACTGTGGTGGAAGTCAGGGCCCATGACAGGCCGGGACTCCTGTGGCGCATCGGGCGGGCGTTCGGCGAGTGCGGTCTTGACGTGAGGGCCGCTCGCGTAGAGACTCTCGGCGCGGAGGCAGTGGACGTCTTCTACGTTGTGGACCGCGCTGGTCGCCCCCTCAGCGACGACGCGCAAAGGGCACAAGTCCGCGATCAAGTCCTTGCCGCACTGCGATAACCAACAGCACACAACTACCGGTCACGTTTGTAACAATTGTGTCCGATATGCCTGTTAAGTCAGATGCTGCGGATACCTTGTGGACGGCTTATGACCCGTTGCGGACGGGACGATTGAGGGGTAGCGGGAGCGGTGACTACGGGGAATTCGGGCAGTGGCCCAGCCGCGCGACAGGACCGCGGCAAGCGGCCGCTGTCGCGTCTGGGGCTGAGGAACTGGCGCGTCAGGTGGCGGCTCACCGCCCTCATCCTGGTGCCCACCATCGCCGCCGTCGTGCTCGGGGGAACACGAGTGGTGGAGTCGGTGCAGAGCATCGACGTCTACGACCGCACCGCCACCGCGACGGAGCAGGCAGGTCACATCCGCGACCTCGTCCAGGCACTCGGCCTGGAGCGTGACACCGGCGGCTGGATCGGCGCCAACCGCGCGATGCGCAAGCAACTCGCCGCCGCCTACAAGCAGCGCCAGGCCGCCGTCGACACGCTGGTCAAGACCGTGAGCGCCGACCTCGCCACCATGGACGACTCCTACGGCCCGCGCGTGGTCAAGGCCGCCGCCCAGGCGAAGTACGACCTGAGCCGCCTGAAGAAGATCAGGGACGAGGGCCAGACCGAGACCATCCGGTACAACTTCCTCACCGACACCCTGCTCAACCTGCACGACGAGCTGGCCCTGCTGTCCGACGACACCCAGATCATCGGTGGGTTCCGCGCCCTGAGCGCGCTCGCGTCGGCCAAGGAGGAGATGTCCCGCCAGCGCGTCCAGCTGATCCAGAACTCGTACAACCCGAACAACACGGACGCCAAGGACGTCGAGGACTTCATCGCCTCCAACGCCCGCCAGCAGGCCGACATCGCCTCCGTCGGCGCCGAGGCCGGCGTCGAGATCGGCCTGGAGCTGTCGAAGGCGCTGACGTCCAAGCGGGAGTACGTCAACGTCCAGCTCACCAAGGCCCGCGCGATCACGCTGGTCAGCAGCCGCGAGCCGGGCGCCCGCATCACCGACAACCTCATCTCCGCGCGCGCCGAGCGCGAGGACTGGTTCAACGAGAACACCGCCGCCATCGAGGTGCTGCAGGGCATCGAGAAGGACCTGGCCGGCCGGGTCGGCCTGCGCAGCCAGGAGCTGCGCTCCGCCGAGACCCGCAACGCGATCATCGCGGGCATCCTGATCGTCGCGCTGCTCATCGTCGTGCTGCTCCTCACCGTCGCCATCGCCCGCTCCATGGTCGGCCCGCTGCGCCGGCTGCGCACCGAGGCGCTGGAGGTCGCCGGCTTCCGGCTGCCCGACGTGGTGCGCCAGCTACGCGTCAGCGGCGACACGACCGTCCGCGACGTCGCGCCCATCGAGGTCGAGGGCAACGACGAGATCGGCGAAGTGGCCCGCGCCTTCGACCAGGTGCACCGGCAGGCCGTCCGCCTCGCGGGCGAGGAGGCCGAGCTGCGCAGCAACATCAGCTCGATGTTCGTCAACCTCTCCCGCCGCACCCAGACGCTGGTCGAACGGCAGATCTCGCTGATCGACGGCCTGGAGAAGGGCGAGGAGGACGGCAAGCGGCTGGCCGACCTGTTCAAGCTCGACCACCTGGCCACCCGCATGCGCCGCAACTCCGAGAACCTCCTGGTCCTGGCCGGCCACGAGGCCACCCGCCGGCGCAGCCAGCCGGCCAAGCTCGTCGACGTCGTCCGCGCCGCCCTGTCGGAGGTCGAGGGGTACGAGCGCGTCCAGGTGAAGGTGCACCGCGCCACGTCCGTGCTCGGGAGCTGCGCCAACGACCTCGTCCACCTGGTCGCCGAGCTGGTCGAGAACGCCATCCAGTTCTCCCCGAACAACTCCCAGGTCACCGTCACCAGCAGCCTCATCGAGGGCGGCGGCGCGCTGCTGTCGGTCAGCGACACCGGCATCAGCATGACCGAGGAGGAGCTGGCCGAGGCCAACCGCCGCCTGGCCGAGCCGCCCGTGGTCGACGTGTCGGTCTCCCGCCGCATGGGCCTGTTCGTGGTCGGCCGCCTGGCGCTGCGCCACGGCATCCGCGTGCAGCTGCGCAAGGGCGAGGGCGCCGGCCTGATCGCCATGGTGCTGCTGCCGCCCACGCTCATCGCCGACGGGACGCAGCAGCAGCCGCTGCCGCAGCGGCCCGCGTTCGGCGGCGGCACCGTGCCCAGCCAGCCCGGCCCGTTCGCGCCGCCCAGCCCGAACGGGACGTTCCGGTCGTTCGGCAGCTTCGACTCCTTCGACGGCGGCCCGGCCAGGCAGGGACCGCCGCCGGTCGAGAACGGCCGCCCGCGGCACGCCGGGCCGCCCTCGGAGCCCGCCGCCCCGTTCGACAGCGGCTCCTTCGCCAGCGGCCCCCCCACGGCCGGCCCCGGCAGGCACGCGCCGCGGACGTACGACAGCACGCCCGGCCTGCCCAGGCGCGGGGCGTTCAACTCCGACCCCGGTGCCACGGGCATCAACGGAGGCATCAACGGAGGCGTCAACGGAGGCATCAACGGGTTCACCGCCGACACCGACGGCGGCTCCTACCGGGGCCGGCCGCTCCCGCAGGACTCCGGGTCCTACCCTTCGTTCCCGAGCGCGCCTTCGCAACCGTCTGGTAATGGCGCGTTCCAGACGCCGCCTCCGGCGTACCCCACGAACGACGTCCGGCAGCCGGATCCCGCGCCGTCGGTGGACGTGTCGCCGCTCGACCAGGAGCAGGAGGAGTTCCTGCCGATCTTCGCGTCGGTGGAGTCGGCCTGGTTCCGCAGGCCACCGGGCGAGGGCGGGCCGCAGCGGCCCGGTGCGGACGGGCCTGGTGGTGAGTCCGGCTCCGCGCAAGCCGTACCCTCTGGGGAGGAAGCGTGGCGGACGGCCGCGGATGCCGGATGGCAGGCGGCGGCCAAAGCCAGCGAGCCCAGCCTCGGCGGCATCACCGCCGCCGGGCTCCCCAAGCGGACCCCGAAGGCCAACCTGGTGCCGGGCACGGCGAGCCAGCCCGCGCCGGCGCAGCAGCCGCAGCGGCAGGCGCCCGCGCCCCCGGTCTCAGCCGACCGGATGCGCAGCAGGATGGCCAGCTTCCAGCAGGGTGTCCGCCGGGGTCGCCAGGAAGTACGTGGACAGGAGGAACGAAGTGAGTAAGCGTCCCGCCGGGGAGGATGCGTGACAACCCTTAGCCATGAGGCGCACAGGTTCGACTGGCTGATCACCGACTTCGTACGCAACACGCCCGGAGTCGCGCATGCCGTCGTGGTCTCGGCGGACGGGCTCTGCCTGGCCGCCTCGGAGGGTTTCCCTCCGGACCGGGCCGACCAGCTCGCCGCGGTCTCCGCCGGTCTGCTGAGCCTGACCGTGGGTGCGTCCAGGGTGTTCGAGGGCGGTGCGGTGACGCAGACCGTCGTGGAGATGCAGCGCGGCCTGCTGCTGGTGATGGCGATCAGCGACGGGTCGGTGCTGACGGTTCTGGCGGGTCCGGATTGTGACATGGGCCTGGTGGCGTATCAGATGACGTTGCTGGTAGACAGGGCGGGGCAGGCGCTCACACCGGCCCTGCGCGCGGAGCTCCAGGCCGCCAGGACCCGGTGATGTGATGGAACTGATGGGAGAGGGCCGTGTACGGCGCTGACGGGACCGGGGACGAAGAGCCCCTGTTCCGTCCTTACGCGGTGACAGGCGGCAGATCCGAGCCGCGTTATCACCTCGCGATGGAGACGTTGATCTCGTCGATGTCGATCCCGGACGACGAGATGGCTCTGCTCACCCCCGAGCAGGAGGCCATCATGCAGTTGTGCAGGTCGTTCCGGTCGGTCGCCGAGATCTCGGCCCTGCTCCGCGTCCCGCTGGGCGTGGCGAGGGTGCTCGTGGCGGACATGTCCGACGAAGGGCTCGTCCGCCTGCACCAGCCACGCCTCAGCCAGGGACAGCCAGACCTCAACATGCTCGAAAGGGTGCTCAGTGGACTACGCAGGCTCTAGCGCCGGTCTGACGTCGACGAAGATCGTCGTCGCCGGCGGCTTCGGGGTCGGGAAGACGACGTTCGTGGGGGCGGTGTCCGAGATCCTTCCGCTCACCACGGAAGCGGTCATGACCGACGCGTCCGCGGGCATCGACGACCTCGGTCTGACGCCGAACAAGCAGACCACGACCGTGGCGATGGACTTCGGCCGGCTCTCGCTCGACCGCGACCTGATCCTGTACCTGTTCGGCACGCCCGGCCAGCACCGCTTCTGGTTCATGTGGGACGACCTGGTGCGCGGCGCGATCGGCGCCGTGGTGCTGCTCGACACGCGCCGCCTGGCCGACAGCTTCCCGGCCATCGACTACTTCGAGGAGGCGAAGCTGCCGTTCGTCATCGGCGTGAACGGCTGGGACGGGCAGTTCCCGCACTCCGACGAGGAGGTCAGGGAGGCGCTGGCGCTCTCGCCGCAGGTGCCGATCGTGCGCACCGACGCCCGCAACCGCGAGTCGGTCAAGGCGACGCTGATCTCGCTGGTCGAGCACGTCGTACGCCTGCGCGCGACGGCCGTCCACTAACGCACGGCCCAGGGCACCTCCTCGTACGCCTGCGCGCCATGGCCGTCCACTAACGCACGGCCCAGGGCACCTCCTCCAGGGAGTTGAGCACCGGCACGAGCCGCTCCTCCTCGTAGGCGAAGTGGGCCTCCATCTCCGTCGCGACGCGGTCGAGTGTCGCCGGGTCGGAGGCCGCGCGCAGCTCCCCGGCCAGCCGGGCGAGCACGGCGTGCTCCTCGCGCAGCCGGTCGAGAGCCGCCTTCAGCTCCGGGAACAGCCGCTCCAGGTGCGGGAACGCCACGCGGTCCTCGCCCGAGTGGTGGAAGGTCAGCGCCTCGCAGAAGGCCAGGCAGTGCGTACGCAGGTCGTCTCCTGCGCCCGCCTCGCCGGCCCGCAGCCTGGCCAGCTCGCCCCTGAGGTGGTCGTGGATCCTGACCAGCTCGTCCCCGAACGCCCGCAGCCGCTCCCGCTCCGGGTAGAGCGCGACGACGGGGATCACGCGTTCGGTCTGCTCCTGGTACGAAGCGAAGGCCGGGTCGAGGGCGGCCTGGCGGGCGTACATGCGCTCGCGTTCCTCCCCTTCGAGCGGCACCGCCCTGGCCGCGAACGTCTCCGTCCCCAGCTCGACCGTCACCCTCGGCTCGGCCAGGACGTTGTGGTACCAGGCCGGATGGGTGGCGGCGCCCGCGTTGGAGGCGAAGACCAGGATGCGCTCGCCGTCGCGCAGGTAGACGGCCGGGTTCGTCCGCCTGCGCCCGGTCTTCGCGCCCACGGTGGTCAGCAGCACGAGGGGAGCGCCCTCGAACATGCCGCCCACCTTGCCGCCGTTCGCCCGGAACTCCTCGATCACCTGCTGGTTGAAGTCCGTCAACTCACTATCCTTTGGATGGACCCAGATGTATTTGCTTTGCAACCAAAGCTAATTTAGACAGCAAGGTATTCGGGATGTCAACTGACGGCTTGAGCGTGGACGACGGCATCAGGACACTGCTGCTCCTGATGCCCCGCATGGTGGGGCGGGCCAAACGCCTGAAGGTGCCGGAGGAGCTGCGCGAGCTCTCGCTCGCCCCCCGGCACCTGTCACTGCTGGCCTACCTGCTGTTCGACGGCGCGATGACGGTCAACGAGCTCGCCGCCCGGCTGGAGGTCGCCCCCGCGACGGTCAGCCTCATGGTGGGGGAGCTCAGCAGGAAGGGCGTCCTGGCCCGCCGCGAGGACGACGCCGACCGGCGCCGCACCATCGTCAGCATCGCCGACCGGCACCAGGGCGCGATCAACGAATGGCTCGGCTACGGCGCCAAGGCATGGCGCCAGGCCCTGGAGCCGCTCACGCCCGAGCAGCGCCGCATGTTCGTGAACACGCTGCTCGCCTACGAGCAGGCACTGTCGGGGTGAGCCTCCGGGTCAGCGGTCCAGGCGCTGGTACAGGCGGACGGACAGGGTGAAGAAGACGGCCGTGATGAGGGCCGGCCACAGCAGTGCCATCAGGATCGCGTGCTGGGCCACCCACGACTCCCCGCCCCATCCCGGGTTGCCGAACAGCTGCCTGGTCGCCGCGACCGTGGACGACAGCGGGTTCCACTCCGAGACCGCCCCCAGCCAGCCCGGCATGGTGGAGGGGGCGACGAAGGCGTTCGAGAGGAAGCCGATCGGGAACTCCAGGGTCTGGATCGCCACCACACCGCCCGGGTCCTTGGTGAGCAGGCCCAGGTAGATGCCGGCCCACAGCAGGGCGAAGCGCAGGAGCAGCAGCAGGCCGGCGGCCGCGAGCGCGCCGGAGAGCGTGGCGGGGCGCCAGCCGACGGCGAGGCCGCAGGCGAGCAGGCCGGCCAGGACGAGGACGGAGTTGAGCAGGTCGGCGATGGCCCGCCCGATGAGGACGGCCGAGGGGGCCATGGGCATGGAGCGGAAGCGGTCGGTGACGCCCTTGGAGGCGTCGGTGGTGACCGCGATCATGGTGGCGCTCAGGCCGAAGAGCATCGTCATGCCGTACATGCCGGGCATGAGGAAGGCGAAGTAGTCCGCCCCTTCGGGCACCCGTACGGCGCCGCCGAACAGGTAGCCGAAGGCCAGGGTGATCATGATCGGGAAGGCGATCCCGAACACCACCGTCATGGGCTGGTTCGCCCAGTGGACGAGGTCGCGGCGGGCGACCGTCCAGCCGTCGGCGAGTGGCCGGCGCAGCCGGGTGAGCGGGCCTTCCACGGTGGTCGTCATCGGGTGCCTCCGGAGGCGTCGGTGAGGTTGAGGAAGACTTCGTCGAGGGTGGGGCGGCGCACCGCGACGTCCTCGACCTCGATGCCGGCCGCGGCCAGGGCGGTCAGGACGCCGGTGAGCGCCTGCACGCGCTCGCTGACCGGCGCGCTCACGTGCCGGGTGTCGCGGTCGATCTCCGCGGGCCCGGACGCCGCCCGGCCGATGATCTCGGCGGCCCGCGCCAGGTGCGCGGGGTCGTGCACGACCAGGTCGAGCCGGTCGCCGCCGAGCTTGGACTTGAGCTCGTCCGGCGTGCCCTCGGCGACGACCCGGCCGGCGTCGATCACGGAGATGCGGTCGGCGAGCTGGTCGGCCTCCTCCAGGTATTGGGTGGTCAGCAGCACCGTGGTGCCGCCCGCGACCAGCTCGCGCACCGTGCGCCAGATCTCCGCGCGGCTGCGCGGGTCGAGGCCCGTGGTGGGCTCGTCCAGGAAGAGCACGGGCGGTGCGAGGATCATGCCGGCCGCCAGGTCGAGCCGGCGGCGCATGCCGCCGGAGTACTCCTTGGCCGGCCCCTCGTGTCGCAGCCCGAACTGCTCCAGCAGCTCCGACGCCCGCGATCGGGCCTCGGCCGCGCTCAGGTGGTAGAGGCGGCCGAACAGCTCCAGGTTCTGTCGGCCGGTCAGCAGCTCGTCGACCGCCGCGTGCTGACCGACCAGGCCGATGTGGCGGCGTACCTGCCGGGGCTGGGTGGTCACGTCGAAGCCGGCCACCTCCGCGCGCCCGCCCGTGGCGCGCAGGAGCGTGGTCAGGATGCGCACGGTGGTGGTCTTGCCCGCCCCGTTGGGGCCGAGCAGGCCGCAGACCGTGCCTCGGGGCACGTCGAGGTCGATGCCGTCCAGCGCGGCCTGGTCGCCGTACGTCTTGCGCAGTCCTTGCGCGAGTACTGCCGTCATGCTGTCACCCTCCGAATCGTACGCCGTACCGTACACAATACGACCAAAGTCGGCAACCGTACGGTGTACCGTACGAAGGTGACTGTTGAGTACTCGGGAAAGGGCGACCCCGCCCGCAGCCTGGCCCTGCTCTGGCGCACCAGCGAGCGCACCAGCCGCAAGGGCAAGCCGGAGCTGAGCGTCGACCGCATCGTGCGCGCCGCCATCGAGGTGGCCGACGCCGAAGGGCTGCAGGCGCTGTCCATGCGCCGCGTGGCCGAGCGGCTGGGCGTGGGGACGATGTCGCTCTACACGTACGTGCCGGGCAAGCCGGAGCTGTTCGACGTCATGCTCGACACGGTCTACGGCGAGACCGCCAGGCCCGCCGACGTGCCGGGCGGCTGGCGCGGCCGGCTGGAGCAGATCGCCAGGGAGAACTGGGCGCTCTACCTGCGCCACCCGTGGCTGCTCCAGGTGGCCGCCAACCGCCCGGTGCTCGGCCCCAACGTCACCGCGAAGTACGACTACGAGCTGGCCGCCGTCGACGGCATCGGCCTGTCGGACCTGGAGATGGACTCCGTCATCACCCTGATCACCGGCTTCGTGCACGGCACGGCCAGGGGCGCGGTGGAGGCGGCGCAGGCGGAGAGCCTGACGGGGCTGACGGACGAGCAGTGGTGGGCCGCGCACGCCCCCTTCCTCAGCCGGATCGCCGACACCACCCGCTACCCCACGGCCGCCCGGGTCGGGCAGGCCGCGGGCGAGGCGCTGAACGCGGCCTACAGCCCGGAGCACGCCTTCGAGTTCGGGCTGCAACGCGTGCTCGACGGCATCGAGGCCCTGGTCAACCGCCGCAAGGCCGGCCAGTAGCCTCGGTGGGGCGCTACGCCCGCTCGTGCCGGTAGAACTCCACCGGCTCGGGTGGCAGCGGGGTGTTGCCGAGGATGAGGTCGGCGGCCTTCTCGGCGAGCATCATGACCGGCGCGTAGATGTTGCCGTTCGTCACGTACGGCATGGCCGAGGCGTCCACCACGCGCAGGCCGTCCACGCCGTGCACGCGCATCGTCTCCGGGTCCAGCACGGACCGGTCGTCGGTGCCCATGCGGCAGGTGCACGACGGGTGGAGTGCGGTCTCGCCGTCCTTGGCGACCCAGGCGAGGATCTCCTCGTCCGTCTGGACGGACGGGCCGGGGGAGAGCTCGCCCCCGTCGAGGTCGGCCCACGCGGGTTGCGACAGGATGCGGCGGGCGTGCCTGATGGCCTCGACCCATTCGCGGCGGTCCTGCTCGGTGGACAGGTAGTTGAAGCGCAGGGCGGGCTTGCGGCGCGGGTCGGCGGAGGTGATGCGGACGGAGCCGCGCGCGTCGGAGTACATGGGGCCGATGTGCACCTGGTAGCCGTGCCCGCCGGCGGGGGCGGAGCCGTCGTAGCGGACGGCGATCGGCAGGAAGTGGAACATCAGGTTCGGGTAGGCGACGTCGTCGTTGGACCGGATGAACCCGCCGGCCTCGAAGTGGTTGGTGGCGCCGGGGCCGCGGCGCAGGAAGAGCCAGGTGGCGCCGATGAGGGGGCGGCGCCACAGGGCGAGGGAGGGCTGCTGCGAGACGGGCTGCTTGCAGGCGTGCTGGACGTAGACCTCCAGGTGGTCCTGAAGGTTCTCGCCGACGCCCGGCAGGTCGTGCACGACCTTGATGCCGAGGGGCTCCAGCAGGGCGCGCGGCCCCACGCCCGAGAGCTGGAGGAGTTGCGGGGTGTTGATGGCGCCGCCGCAGAGGATGACCTCCTTGGCGTCGACGCGCTTGCCGTCGCACAGCACGCCCACCGCGCGGGTGCCCTCGAAGAGCACCTTCTCCACGAACGCGCGGGTCCTGACCGTCAGGTTGGGGCGGCGGCGGACGGGGTGGAGGTAGGCGCGGGCGGCGCTGAGACGGCGGCCCCGGTGGATGGTGCGGTCGAAGGCGGCGAAGCCCTCCTGGCGGTAGCCGTTGACGTCGTCGGTCAGCGGGTGCCCGGCCTGCTGCACCGCCTCGAAGAACGCCTCGAACAGCGGGCCGCGCGCGGGGCCGCGCTCCAGCTTGAGCGGGCCCGCGCCGCCCCGGAAGTCGGTGCCGGGGTCGGCCAGGCAGTTCTCCATGCGTTTGAAGTACGGCAGGCAGTGCGCGTAGTCCCAGTGCTTCATGCCGGGGTCGGCGGCCCAGCGCTCGTAGTCGAGGGGGTTGCCGCGCTGGAAGATCATGCCGTTGATGCTGCTGGAGCCGCCCAGCACCTTGCCGCGGGCGTGGTAGACGCGCCGCCCGTGCATGTACGGCTCGGGCTCGGACTCGTACTTCCAGTCGTAGAAGCGGCTGCCGATGGGGAACATCAGCGCGGCGGGCATGTGGATGAAGACGTCCCACAGGTAGTCGGGCCGCCCGGCCTCCAGCACCAGCACGGACGTCGAGGGGTCGGCGCTCAGCCGGTTGGCCAGGGCACAGCCGGCCGAGCCGCCGCCCACGATGACGTAGTCGAACCTCAACGGGGGATCCAGTCCTTCCACACGATCTTGTTCTCCTGGACCCACCGCTCGGCGGCGTCCTCGGCGCTCAGCTTCTCGTTGACCATGTCGGCGGCCACGGCGTTCTGGTCGTCGTTGGTCCAGGTGAAGTTGCGCACCAGCTCGTACGCCTGCCCGCCGCGCTCCGCGAACCGCCGGCTGACGATCTTGTCCAGCAGGTACGGCGGATAGTCGCACGCGACGGTGGCCGGGTCGTCGTCGCAGCCCACGGCGTAGGGCGGGAGGGCGACCTTGACGAGCTTGACCTTGCTGAACAGCCATTGCGGCTCGTAGAAATACATGAGCAGCGGTGTCCGATTCTTCGTCGCGGCCTGGGCGGCCTTGATGAGCGCGGCCTCGCTGCCGGAGTAGACGACCCGGTAATTGAGCTTGAGGTTCTTGACGAGAGCCTCGTCATTCGTCACGAATGTCGGATCCCCGTCGAGCACCTGTCCGGCATTTCCGGTTTTTTCGGTCCGGAAGAGGGAGGCGTACTTATTGAGGTTTCGGTAGTCCGTAATGTCGGGGTACTTTTTGGCCATCCACTCCGGCACGTACCACCCGATCACCCCTTTGTTGCCGGTGAGCCCGGCCGACAGCGCCACCTTCTTCTCTTCGATGTACTCCTTCTTCCAGTCGTTGTGACCCCAGCTTTCGACGATCACATCGACCTTGCCGGTCTCGAAATCCTTCCAGGACTGGTCCTCTTTCGCGGTCCGCTTGTTGACCTTGTATCCCAGCTCGTGCTCCAGCAGGTACGCCAGCACCGCGGCCTGCGCCTCGTACCCGATCCAGCCGTGGATGTCGATGTTGACCGTCCCCTTGGCGCTCGCCGCGGTCTCCGGCTCACCGCTGGAGCAGCCCCCCAGCAGGAGGGTCACGACGAGCAGCCCGCAGAGCGCGCGCGGCCGGGAGGTGATCACTTCGGGATCCACGCCTGCCACTTGGCGGTGTTGGCCTCCACCCACTTCTTGGCGGCCTGCTCGCCGGTCATGCCGTTGTTGGTCATGTCGTCGGCCACGGCGTTCTGGTCCTCGTTCGTCCAGTGGAAGTTCTTGACCAGCTCGTACGCCTTGCCGCCGGTCTGCGCGAACTTCGTGCTCACGATCTTGTCGAGGTCCATCTCCGGGTAGTCGCAGGCCACCTTCTTGGGGTCGGCGTCGCAGCCCTCGGTGTAGGCGGGCAGGTTGACCCGGACCAGGTCGGTCTTGCTGAACAGCCAGTGCGGGTCCCAGAAGTAGAACAGCAGCGGCTTCTTCTGCTCCTGCGCCTGCTGGGCGCTCTTGATCAGGGCCGCCTCGCTGCCGCCGACGACGACCTTGTAGTTCAGCTTGAGGTTCTTGATCAGGGCTTCCTCGTTGCTGACGTACGACGGGTCGCCGAACAGCAGCTGGCCCTTGTCGCCCGACTCGGAGGTCTTGAACAGGCTCGCGTACTTGTTGAGGCTCTTGTAGTCGGTGATGTCGGGGTGCTCGTCGGCCATCCACTTGGGGATGTACCAGCCGATGACGCCCTTGTTGCCGGTCGAGCCGGCCACCTGCGCGACCTTCTTCTCGTCGATGAACTTCTTCTTCAGGTCGGGGTGGCCCCAGTTCTCGATGATGACGTCTACGTCGCCGGTCTCGAAGCCCTCCCAGGCGAGCTGCTCCTTGATCTCGGGCAGCTCCACGGTGTAGCCGAGCTCGTTCTTCAGCAGGTACGCGACGACGTTCGCGCTGGCCTCGTACCCCACCCAGGGGTTGATCGCGATCTTCACGGTGCCGGCGCCGGACGCCGAGGCACTGGAGCCGGCGGCGGGGGCGGAGGAGCCGGTGGTGCCGCTGTCGACCTTGGCCCCGCCGCAGCCCGCGGCGGCGAGCCCCAGCACGACGAGGCCTGCGAGCAGGCGAATCTTCATGTGAACTTCCTCTTTCGGGGGGACGGGCGCCTGTCGGCGCCCTGCGTGATGCGGTCGAGCATGACTCCGAGGAGCACGGTCGCGATGCCGGCGACGAAGCCCATGCCGAAGTCGGTGCGCTGGGAGAATCCGGTGACCACGTCGTAGCCGAGTGCCCCCGCCCCGACCAGGCCGCCGACGACCACCATGGCCAGCGTCATCACGATGCCCTGGTTGGCCGCCAGCAGGATGGCCTGCCTGGCCATCGGGAGCTGCACCTTCCACAGGAGCTGCCCGGGGGTGGAGCCGGCGGAGGTGGCGGCCTCGACGACGGTGGCGGGCACGGCCTTGATGCCGTCCTCGACCAGGCGCACCACCGGCGGCACCGCGTAGATGACGGAGGCGAAGATGGCGGTGAACCTGGTCGTCCCGAACAGCGCCAGCGCGGGCAGCAGGTACACGAACGCGGGCATGGTCTGCGCGGCGTCGAGCAGCGGCCGCTGCACGGCCGACCAGCGCGGCGAGCGGGCCGCGGCGACGCCGAGCAGCAGGCCGATGACGAGCGTGACCAGCACCGCGACGGCGACCGTGGTCATCGTCTGCATGGTGTGCTCCCACACGCCGAGCAGCGCGATGGCCAGCAGGCAGCCCAGCGCGACCAGCGCGGGGCGGGCACCGCTGACCCGCCAGGCGACGGCCAGCACGGCCAGCGCGACCAGCCACCACGGGGCCGTGGTGAGCAGCGACTCCAGGGGGTTGAGCAGGAGGTGGGAGGTGGTGTCCTTGATCCAGGTGGTGACCGCGTACCAGTTGGTCTCGGCCCAGTGCACGGCGTCGTTGACCTCGGCGACCATGTTGATCGTCAGGCTGTCGGGCCAGACCTTCGGCAGCACCGGGATGAGCGCCAGGCCGGCCGCCGCGAGCACGCCCGCGGCGGCGAGGTCGGTCCGGCGCAGCTTCGCGTGCGGGTCGCGGCGGGCCAGCGCCATCATCATCCGGTCGAGCAGCACCGCCATGACCACGACGGCGATGCCGGCCGGGAGCATGATGCCGACCTGGGCCCTGGACAGGCCGCGGATGATGTCGCCGCCCAGCCCCGGCGCCGAGATCAGGTTCGCGATGACCACCATGGACAGCGCCATCATGATCGTCTGGTTGATCGCCAGCGCGATCGTGGACCTGGCCAGCGGCAGATAGACCTTGAACAGCGTCTGGCGGCGCGTGGCCCCCAGCGAGGCGGACGCCTCGACCGCCGTGGGCGAGACCTCCGAGACGGCCAGCGCCGTGATGCGGATGGCGGGCGGGATCGAGTAGATCATCGTCGCGATCGCCCCGGCCGGCGCGCCGATGTGGAAGAACAGGGCGAGCGGCGCCAGGTACGCGAACGTCGGCATGATCTGCATGACGTCCAGCACCGGGGTGATCGCCCGCCGCGCGCGGCCCGAGAGCCCCGCCCAGACGCCCACCGGGATCCCGATCGCCAGCGACAGCAGCACCGCCACCGCGACCAGGGCCAGCGTGTCCACGCTCGACGCCCACAGGCCCAGCACGCCGAACGCGCTGACGCCGCCGACCGCCAGCAACGCGATCCGCCAGCCGCCGGCCAGCCAGGCCAGCGCGCCCATGATCCCGGTGATGCCGGGCCAGCCGAGCCCGTACAGGACGGTCTCGAACAGGTCGTAGAGCGAGCCCACGAAGAGCCGGATGTAGTTGAGGAAGTACAGGAAGAGCGGGTTGTCGTTGCGGTGGTCGTCGATCCACTCGCGCAGCTCCGTGACGGCCAGGAACTGCGGCGCCTCCTTGTCGTGCGGCAGCGTCGCCGTGCCGCGGAAGACCAGGTACGCCGCCACGAACAGCACCGCCACCCCCGCCGGCGCCACCCACCGCGGCAGGCCCGCGAGCCGCGAGGGCGTCGGCACCGCCGCGCTGCTCATGCCGCGGCCTGCCCCGACAGGAAGGCGAGCAGGTCCACCCGGTCCACCACGCCGACCAGCTCGCCGCCGTCCACCACTTTGATCGGCCGGGACGAGGTGGAGGCGGCGCCGAGCGCGTCCTTGATCAGCGTGCCGGCCGGCAGCTCGGGCCCGTCCAGCGACTCGCCCGGCTCGGGGTCGCGGGAGATCCAGCGCAGGGTCAGCACGTGGCTCCTGGGCACGTCGCGGACGAAGTCGGCCACGTAGTCGTCGGCCGGCGCGCCCACCAGCTCCTCGGCGGTGCCGAGCTGCACGATCGCGCCGGCCCGCATGATCGCGATGCGCTCGCCCAGCTTGAGCGCCTCGGACAGGTCGTGCGTGATGAACACCATCGTCTTGCCGACCTCGCGGTGCAGCCGCACGACCTCGGCCTGCATGTCGCGCCGGATCAGCGGGTCGAGCGCGCTGAACGGCTCGTCGAACAGCATCACCTCGGGCTCCACGGCCAGCGCCCTGGCCAGCCCCACCCGCTGCTGCATGCCGCCGGAGAGCTGGTCGGGGTAGGCGTCGGCGTAGCCGTCGAGGCCGACGAGCGAGAGGATCTCCGCCGCCCGCGCGTGCCTGGCCGGCTTGGGAGTGCCCTGGATCTCCAGCCCGTACGCGACGTTGTCGATCACCTTGCGGTGCGGGAGCAGGCCGAAGTGCTGGAAGACCATGCTGACCTGGTGGCGGCGGATCTCCCGGAGGCGGGCGGGGGAGGCGGCGCGGATGTCCTCGCCGCCGATCCTGATCTCACCGGCGGTCGGCTCGATGAGCCTGGTCAGGCAGCGGACGAGGGTGGACTTGCCGCTGCCCGACAGGCCCATGACGACGAAGACCTCGCCGGGGCGTACCTCGAAGCTCACGTCTCGTACGGCGGCGGTGCAGCCGGTCTTCTCCCTCAGCGCGGCGGGATCGAGGTGTCTGTCCTCGCTGTCCAGCACTTTCTGTGCCTTGGAGCCGAAGATCTTCCACAGGCCCGCAACGGTGATTGCCGCGTTGTCGGGAGAAACTCCCACACTCGCCTCCTCGTTTGACGTCGCTCAACATATGTCGCCAATGGCGCGATTCTCAACGCCGTGACTGTCAAGAGATCGCGGAGCGTCAACCGTGTTACCCGATTGGAACGCGCTAATCGCCCATAAGTGGACATTTATTGTGTTAAAGGTTTATTTCACGCCTGGGGTGCTTCCGGGATGGAGCGCCAGGTTCTATCCTCATGAGTCACGCGAACCATCATTTGTCGCGTTATGTTCGCTTGGCCACGGGCCACGTGATGTGTTCAAATAACCGGCACTTGCTGATTTCTCCCAGGACACAGATCCCTCAAATATGCCGATTCCGGGCGAGGTGCGTTCGGTGAGTAGAGACCTGGGCGCCAAGCAGGGCGCCGAGAGCCGCTGGCGGCTGCGCAATTGGCGCGTCCGCGCGCGGCTCGTCGCCCTGATCATGGTGCCCACCGCCGCGGCCGTGCTGCTGGGCGGCATCCAGGTGCTCGCCTCCACGTCCGCGGCCTCCGACTACGCGCGGACGAACCAGTTCGCGCGCCTGTCCGCCGAGCTGGGCGGCCTCACCCACCTCGTCTCCGGGGAACGCGCCAGGACCGCCTGGTACATCGCCCGCAACCGGCCAGCCGACGGCCTGTCCGAGGTGCGCTCCCAGATGGACCAGGTCGACCTGGCCGCCAGGACCGTACGCGGTATCGCCGGGCAGCTCATGACCGAGTCCACCGGCCGCACCGCCGACCAGCTCGAGAACCTGCTCAACCGCCTCGACGACCTCACCTCCCTGCGCAAGCAGGCGCTGGAGGCAAACCTGCTGCCCGGCCCGGCCGTCGAGCTCTACACCACGGTCGTGAACGACCTGCTCTCCGTCCACAAGGAGCTGGTCAAGGGCAGCGTGGACGACGAGCTCTTCCGCCAGACGAGCATGCTCGACGGCCTCGCCCGCGCCAAGGAGAGCCTGTCCTACCAGCAGGCGCTGGTCACCGTCGTCCTCGTCGAGGGCGCCTTCGACCAGGACCAGCTCAAGCGCTTCCTCGGCCAGCAGTCCGTGGAGGCCACCGAGCGCAAGGGCTTCGCCGCCGAGGCCACCGCGGCCGAGCGGCGCTTCTTCGACGAGACCGTCAACGGCAGATCCGCCGACCGCATGCTGTTCCTGCGCGAGCTGGTGCTGATCAGAGCCACCAAGGGCCTGCCGCTGCGCGGCCTCGACCAGGCGCACCGCGACGACGCCAAGGAGTGGTTCGACGCCTCCACCGTCGTCATCGACGCCATGCGCAAGGTCGAGGAGCGCCAGGCCCAGGGCATCGTCTCCCGCAGCGAGGCGCTCAGCGCCGACGAGCGGGGCCGGGCGTTCCTGACCGCCGGCGCCGTGCTCGCGCTGCTCGTCGCCGTCCTGCTCATCACCACCGGCGTGGCCAGATCCCTGGTACGGCCGCTGCGCCGGCTGCGCGGCGAGGCCCTGGAGATCGCCGGCCGGCGGCTGCCCGAGTTCGTCCAGCACCTGCGGGAGTCGCGCGACGGCGTGGTCACCGCCGAGGTCCCGCCCATCGGCATCTTCTCCAAGGACGAGGTGGGCGAGGTCGCCCGCGCCTTCGACGAGGTGCACCGCGAGGCCGTCCGGCTGGCCGGCGACGAGGCCACGCTGCGCTCCAACGTCAACGCCATGTTCGTCAACCTGTCCAGGCGCAGCCAGACCCTCGTCGAGCGGCAGCTCACGCTGATCGAGAAGCTGGAGAAGGGCGAGCGCGACGACGCCCGCCTCGGCGACCTGTTCAAGCTCGACCACCTGGCCACCCGCATGCGCCGCAACAGCGAGAACCTGCTCGTCCTGGCCGGCCAGGAGGCGGCCCGCAAGTGGAGCGAGCCGGTCGAGCTGATGGACATCGTGCGCGCCGCGCTCGGCGAGGTCGAGAGCTACGACCGGGTCAGCATCCAGGTGCAGTCGGACGTCGCCATCGCCGGGCAGGCCGTCACCGACGTCGTGCACCTGCTGGCCGAGCTGGTCGAGAACGCCGTGTCGTTCTCCTCCCGCGACACCAAGGTGATCATCTCCAGCAGCCGCATCGACGGCGGCAGCCTCATGCTGTCGGTCACCGACCACGGCATCGGCATGGCCCAGGAGGAGCTGGCCGAGGCCAACTGGCGGCTGGCCAACCCGCCCGTCGTGGACGTGTCGGTGTCGCGGCGGATGGGATTGTTCGTGGTCGGGCGGCTGGCGTTGCGGCACAACATCCGCGTGCAGCTCAGGCGGCAGGACATCGGCGGGCTCACCGCGATGGTGCTCATCCCGCCGATGCTGCTGACCGCGGTGCCTGGGGCGAACCCGCGCGTGCAGGTGCCGCGGCAGGGTGGCTCGTACGGGACCCAGGACGTTCCCCAGGAAGGGCCGCTGGACGTGCCCCGGCCCGGCTCCGTGCTCCGGCCGCCATCAGGCCCGCCGTCCGGGCCGCCATCTGGGCCGCCATCTGGGCCGCCTTCGTACGAGCCCTCTGGGTACCCGTCGTTCGCCACCCCCGGAGGGCCGCCGTCCGGACCGCCATCCGGGCACCCGTCGTTCGACACCGTGCCGCCCGCGCCCGAGCCGTCCTCCTGGTTCAGCTCGGCGCAGCCCAGCTCCGCCGACCTGCCGCCGGCGGAGCCGGCCGCCCCGCCGGCCCCGCCCGCCGGCGACGAGTACCTGCCCATCTACGCCTCCATCGAGGAGGGCAGCAGCTGGTTCAGCAAGCCCGCCCCCACCGCCGACCACCGCGACACCGCCTGGACCACCCCCTCGGACCAGGCCTGGCAGGCCGCGGACGCGACGGCGGAGCCGGTCCAGAGCGGCACCACGAGCTCGGGCTTGCCCAAGCGCACGCCGCGAGCGAACCTGGTACCGGGCACCGCGAGCCCGCAGCCGCCGCCACCCGTCCCCGGGCCTCCGGTGTCGCCCGATCGTCTCCGCAGCAGGCTGGCCAGCTACCAGCAGGGCATGCGCAAGGGACGCGCCGAGCTCGAGGAGGACTCATGAAGGAGCTCAGCCAGGCCGCCAGGGACGTCAACTGGCTGGTCAGCGCCTTCGTCGAGGAGGTCCCCGGCGTGGCGCACGCCGTCGTCGTCTCCGCCGACGGGCTGCCCATGGCCTACTCCAGAGGCTTCCCGAAGGACCGCGCCGACCAGCTCGCCGCCATCGCGGCCGGCCTGGTGAGCCTCACCGGAGGCGCGGCGCGAGTCTTCGAGGGCGGAGGGGTCACGCAGACCCTGATCGAGATGGAGCGCGGGCTGCTGCTGGTGATGTCGATCAGCGACGGGTCCTGCCTGGCGGTGCTGGCCGCGCCCGACTGCGACATGGGCCTGGTCGCGTACCAGATGACGATCCTGGTGGAGCGCGCGGGACAGGTGCTCACACCTGCCGTACGGGCGGAGCTGTCCGCCACGCGCCCGTGGTGAAGGGGGAGTGAACCATGGCATCGTGGCACAACGGGCAGCAGGAGCCGGAGCGCAGTTCGCTCGTCCGCATGTACGCCGTCACCGGCGGCCGCACCACCCCGCGTACGGACCTGGCGATGGAGGCGCTGGTGTCGTCGGCGACGTCGGCGCAGCTCGGCACCACGTACGCGCGCGAGTACCGCGCGATCAGCGAGCTGTGCCGGCAGGTGCGCTCCGTGGCGGAGATCTCCGCGCTGCTCAGCGTCCCGCTCGGCGTGGCGCGGGTGCTGGTCGCCGACATGGAGGCGGACGGGCTGGTCAAGGTGTACCAGCCGCAGCTCGACGCGGGGCTGCCCGACAGGGGACTGCTCGAAAGGGTGCTGAGTGGACTTCGCAGGCTCTAGCCGGCTCACCTCCACGAAGATCGTCGTGGCGGGCGGGTTCGGCGTGGGGAAGACCACGTTCGTGGGCTCGGTCTCGGAGATCATGCCGCTGACCACCGAGGCGGTGATGACGGACGCCTCGCACGGCATCGACGACCTCGGCCACACCCCCGGCAAGACCACCACCACCGTCGCGATGGACTTCGGCCGGGTCTCGCTCGACCAGGACCTGATCCTCTACCTGTTCGGCACGCCGGGGCAGCAGCGGTTCTGGTTCATGTGGGACGACATCGTGCGAGGCGCCATCGGGGCCGTGGTGCTGGTCGACTCGCGGCGGCTGGCCGACAGCTTCCCCGCCGTCGACTACTTCGAGGACTCGGGGCTGCCGTTCGTCATCGGGCTGAACGGCTGGGACGGGGAGTTCCCGCACGTCGAGAGCGAGGTGCGGGAGGCGTTGACGCTCTCGGCCCACGTGCCGATCGTCCGCACGGACGCGCGGGCCCGCCAGGCCGTCAAGAACACCCTGATCACGCTGGTCGAGCACGCGCTGACCGTGCGGTCGTACTGATCACCGCCCCATCCTGATCACCGCCCCGGCCTGGTCACCGCCCCGGCCTGGTCACTGTTCCGACCACCAGTAGGCGGCCACCAGCTCCGCGACCAGCGTCTCGGTGAGCAGGGCGACGTCCGGCTCGTCGTCGCCGGCGTAGCGGATCGCCGCCGTCGCGTCCCGGACCTCGGGGCCCACGGTGATCACGGTGGAGCCGCGCTGCCGCACCCAGTCCATGGCCTGCTCGTCGTAGCGGGAGCCGGGAAACAGCAGCGCCCGGTAGTCGAGCGTCTTGGTCAGGTAGACGTCCACGTGCGACCAGTCGCCGCTCTCGCACGCGTCGGCCGGGCGGCGCGGGCCCTCGCGGAACATCAGCGCCGACTGCTCCGCCGACGACAGCCGCTCGGCGGGCGCGATCGTGTAGACGCCGTGCGGGCCGTCGAGCAGTTCCAGCGCCAGCGGCAGCCACTCGTCCCTGCGGTCGAGCAGGTCCGCCGACGCCTTCGCGGCCCGGTCGAGCAGGGCCGGCAGGTCGCTCGCCCGGCCCGTCAGCCTGGACTCCAGGGCGAGGAGGAGGGCCAGGGTGTGCTGGAACGTCCGGCACGCCACGCCGCCGCGCTCCTCGCCCGCCCGCAGGTCCACCACCAGGTCGGCGGCCTGCGCCAGCGGGGAGTCCGGCCGGTTGGTGAGCGCCGCCACGTACGAGGGGCCGCCGGCGTACCGGGCGATCGCGTCGAGGGTCTCCCGGCTGGAGCCGGTGGCCGAGATCGGCACGACCAGGGTGCCCTCGGTGCCGGGCAGGCTCGCGGCGGCGGAGGCGTACTCGGCGTACGCGTTCACGCCGGCCGTGCGCAGGCGCAGCGCCGCGACGCCGGCGGCGTAGCGGGAGCTGCCCATGCCGAGGAACAGCACCCGGTCGATGCCGTCCGGCAGGTCGCCGAACGGGTCCCCGGAGCGCAGGGAGTCGGCCAGGGCGGTCAGGTGCTCCGGCTTGGACTCCAGGTCGGAGAGGTAGAGCTCAGAATTCACGCGATGTTCTCCTTGTGCTTTTCTGCCCCGTACCAGGTGCGCAGGACGCCCATGGGGGCGTAACGCCAGCGGGGGAGGTGGCGGGCGGCGTAGATCAGCTCCCGGCACTCCTGCTCCACCTCGAACGGGCGGATCAGGCTCTCATCCAGCAGGTCCGGCCGGTGCCGCGCGGCCAGCCGGGCCCGGTACGCGGTGAGGAGGGCCTGTCGGGCCCTGCCCGCCCAGGCCGTGGCGTGGTCCGGCGGTATGGACCTGCGCTTGATCGCCACCTGGGCCACGTGGTCGAGGCTCGTGGTGAGCTGGGCGACGTCCCGGGCGGCCGGCTGGTGGAGGTCGGCGCCGGCGACGGTGGGGTTGCCGTCGAAGTCGATGACGGCGTAGCCGTCGCGCCACCGGAGGATCTGGCCCACGTGGAGGTCGCCGTGGATCCTGATCAGCGGGGTCTCGATGCCGTTCCGCAAGGGGGCCAGCTCCTGGCGCATGGCCCGCGCCTGGGAGGCCAGCCAGGCGCCGTCGTCGCCGCCGGTCAGCTCCAGCGCCTCCGCCAGCGCCCCGTCCGCCCTGCCCGCCGCGTCGCCCGGACCGTCCTGCTGCGAGCGGGGGAAGGTGGACAGCGCGAGGTGGAGGTCGGCGGTGAGGCGGCCGAGCTCGCCGGCGAAGGCGGTCGAGCCGGCCACCGCCTCGTCCACGCACCACTCCCAGCCGTCCCGCGCCTCGGGCAGGTAGCCGGTGATCAGTGCCAGCAGGTGCTCGCGGCCCCGCAACATTCCGGTCAGTGCGGCGTAAGGAGGCGCTGTGTCGTTGAATCCTGAATCAACGAGGTGCGCGAAGATGTCAGGAGTGGGATGCGGAAGGGGGACCGGCGGCGTGAGCCACTTGACCACGACGCGTTCGCCGACCACGACCGAGTAGTTCGTCTGGTCGACGTGCGATCCGAAATCCCGTTCACCTGGGGCCCCAGTGTGGAGATCTCCAGGACCGTGCGAGAAGGTGGGCAGCGGGAGGAAGCGTCGCACGGCGAAGGGCGGCGGCACCTCGTCCGCCAACCGCGCCAGGAGCGCGGTGGTGAGCCCTCGATCTCGTGCGGTGAGGGGCCTCTCACCGAGAGAGATCAAGCGGCGACTTATTGAATCCCAATTCAACACGTGGACCAAACTTCCAGGTAGCAATGTCATCAAAAGTCTTGCTCATGTTGATTTCTGCTGCAACACTCCTGGTCTGGTCCGCTGTGTCCGGTAAGGTCGCGCGACCCCTCAAACAGCACAAATTTCAGAAGGAGTAGCGGCCGTGTCCCGTACCCGGTTCACCCGTCGTCTCCCGGCCGCCGCGGCGGCGGCCGGACTCGCGCTTGCCGTCGCGGCGTGCGGGGGTGGGTCGTCGTCAAGCTCAGCTGACCAGGCGCCGGCGGCGGCCGACCAGCTCAAGCCCAACGCGGACCTGTCGCAGCAGTCCCTGCAAATCACGGTCTGGGACGGTTACACGCCCAAGGAGCTCCCCCAGAAGGCCATGGAGAAGCTCAAGATCAAGAACGTGCAGATCCAGCTGCACGACACCAACGAGGTCGCGATGACCAAGCTCACCGCCCCCGGTGACAGCGGCATCGACGTGGCGTTCGTCTCCGGCCAGTACGCCCAGGCGCTCAACGAGCAGGGCCTGCTGGAGCCGATCCACCACGAGCTGATCCCCAACCTGGCCAACCTCTACCCCGAGGCCACGCAGCTCTCCTACGACAAGGGCAACAAGTACTCCGTGCCCTACACCTGGGGCACGACGGGCATCTGCTACCGCAGCGACCTGGTGAAGTCCGAGCCGAAGAGTTGGAACGATCTGCTGAAGCCCCCGGCCTGGGCCGACAAGAAGGTCACCATGCTGGCCACCGAGCGCTGGCTCGCGCTGCCCGCGCTCAAGTCGCTCGGCTACTCGATCAACACCGACAAGGACGAGGAGCTCGAGAAGGCCAAGGAGCTGCTCATGGCGCAGAAGCCGCACCTGCTGCGCTACGACGACACCACCTTCGGTGACCGGCTGGTGTCGGGCGAGGCCGTGATGGCCGAGGCGTGGGACGGCTGGTGCCCCACCACCGACCCGAAGGGCAACATCAAGTTCGCGGTGCCGAAGGAGGGCAGCGACCTCTGGGTGGACACCATGGTGATCATGAAGTCCTCCAAGAACAAGGAGGCCGCGCACGCCCTGATCAACTACATCCTCAGCCCCGAGATCCACTCCTGGGCCGCCGAGAACATCAACTACAAGGTGCCGAACAAGGCCGCCATGGAGCAGGTCAAGATCGCCAAGGGCTCGCTCCTCGGCACCACGCCGGCCGAGCTGCTCAACGGTGAGGCCGCCATCGACCTGGGCCAGGCGTCGACCAAGTACACCCGGCTCCAGCAGGACGTCACGGCCAGTTAAGCCCTTGCCGCTGTGAAGTCCGAGGTCAAGACCCAGCCAGTGTCCCGCCCCCGCGGACGCTGGCTGGGCGCGTTCGTTTTCCTGTCACCAGGGCTCGCGTACCTGGTCGTGCTCATGCTGGTGCCCCTGGCACTGGTGTTCAGCTACACCGTCTTCCAGCGGGGGCGCTTCGGCGGTGTCGTCTACGAGTTCACCACCGAGAACTTCGAGCGCCTGTTCGACCCGCTCTACCTGAGCGTGCTGCTCGACTCGCTGAAGATCGCCGCGATCACCACGCTGGTCGCGCTGCTCATCGGGTACCCGACGGCGTACCTGATCGCGCAGCTCCCGAAGAAGTGGAAGACGCTGGCGCTGGTGGCGATCGTGCTGCCGTTCTGGACGAACTTCATCATCCGGGTCTACGCCTGGACGATCCTGCTCAGCGGGCCGGGGCTGGTGAACTCGGCGCTGGCGAAGGTGGGGCTGGGGCCGTACGAGCTGCTCTACAACCAGGGCACGATCGTGGCGGGGCTGCTGTACTCGTACCTGCCGCTGATGGTGCTGCCGCTGTACGCCGCGATCGAGAAGCTCGACCCGCAGCTGCGCGAGGCGTCGGCCAATCTCGGGGCGTCGGGGTTCACCACGTTCCGCAAGGTGACGCTGCCGCTGACGGTGCCGGGCGTGCTGACCGGCAGCCTGTTCGTGTTCGTGCCGAGCTTCGGCAACTTCGTCATTCCCGAGATGCTGGGCGGCAACAAGTCGATCATGGTCGGCAACCTCATCAGGAACCAGTTCCTGTCGGCGCGCGACTGGCCGTTCGGGGCCACGCTGTCGCTGGCGCTCATCGCGGTGCTGGTCGTGCTGCTCATCGTGCAGGCCTGGGCGGCGCGCCGTGCGTAGACCGAAGCTGCTGTACGTGCCGTTCTGGCTCACGTTCGTCTTCCTGTACCTGCCGATCGTCGTGCTCGTCGTCATGTCGTTCAACTCCGGCGAGTCCGCCTACAGCTTCGACGGCTTCAGCCTCAAGTGGTACGGCGTGCTGGCCGAGGACGAGCGGATCAGGGACGGCCTGGTCAACACGCTCATCGTGGCCACCGGCTCCACTGTGATCGCCACCGTGCTCGGCACGATGATGGCCGTCGGCCTGGCCAGGTACACCAAGTCCAAGATCATGGACGCGCTGGCGCTCATGCCCGCCGTGCTGCCCGACCTGGTGCTCGCCATCGGGCTGCTGGTCTTCTACGGGACGATCCAGCTCACGCTCGGCCTGTACTCCGTGGTGCTGGCCCACGGCCTGTTCGCGATGGCGTTCGTCGCGGCCGTCGTGCGCACCCGGCTGACCGGCACCGACACCTCGCTGGAGGAGGCGTCGCGCGACCTCGGGGCGGGGCCGGTGACGACGTTCATGAAGGTCACCCTGCCGCAGCTCATGCCGGGCATCGTGGCGGGGGCGATGCTGGCGTTCACGCTGTCGCTGGACGAGTTCGTGATCGCCTTCTTCACGATCGGCAACAACGACCAGACGCTGCCGATCGTCATCTACTCAATGATCCGATTCGGGGTCACCCCGAAGATCAACGCGCTGGCCGCGATCCTGCTCCTCGTGAGCTTCACGGCCGTGATCGCCGGGCAGCGCCTGACCAAGATCGGGGAGACGCGTGCTCAAGATTGACGGGATCTCCCGCAGGTTCGGGGACGTCACCGCGCTCGACGACGTCTCGCTGGAGATCGGCCAGGGCGAGTTCTTCGCCCTGCTCGGCCCCTCCGGCTGCGGTAAGACCACGCTGCTGCGCATCATCGCCGGGTTCGAGACGCCCGACGCGGGCAAGGTCACGCTCGACGGCGAGGACCTGCTGTCCAGGCCGCCGAACCGGCGGCCGATCAGCCTCATGTTCCAGTCCTACGCCCTGTTCCCGCACATGACCGTGGCCAAGAACGTGGCCTACGGGCTGGAGCGGGAGAAGCTGCCCCGCCAGGAGATCAAGCAGCGCGTGGGCGAGGTGCTGGAGACGGTCGGGCTGTCCGCGCACGCCGCGCGCCGGCCCGCCCAGCTCTCCGGCGGGCAGCGGCAGCGGGTGGCGCTGGCCCGCTCCATCGTCAAGCGGCCCCGGTTGCTGCTGCTCGACGAGCCGCTGTCGGCCCTGGACAAGAAGGTCCGCGCCGACATGCAGCTGGAGCTCAAGCGGCTGCAGCACGAGGTGGGCATCACGTTCGTGGTCGTCACGCACGACCAGGAGGAGGCCATGTCGCTGGCCGACCGCATCGCGGTCTTCGACCGCGGCACCGTGCGCCAGGTGGACGAGCCGATCTCGCTGTACGAGCGCCCGCGCTCGCCGTTCGTGGCCGACTTCGTCGGCGCCAACAACCTCTTCAGCGGGGAGGCCAGCGGCCTCGACGGGATCAAGAGCGAGAAGTTCGGCATGCTGGCCGGCACCCCGCTGGAGGAGCTGGAGGCCGGCGCGGGCGCGCTGCTCGCGGTGCGGCCCGAGAAGATCGAGCTGGCCGACGCGAGCGCCACCCGCGGCCTGGCCGGAGAGGTGCTCGACGTCAGCTTCTACGGCGGCGTCTCGCACATCTCCGTGGACGTGCCCGGCCACCCCAAGCCCGTGCTCGTGGCCGTGCAGGGAGCCGCCTCCGTGCGTCCCGGCGCCAAGGTCAAGGTGCGCTGGGACGCGGAGGACGCCGTGATCATGGCGGCCGGTCAGTGATTCAGGTCGTTGCCCGTGGCCGCGCGGGCGTAGGACAGGATGAGCTCGGCCGCCTCGCCGGGCCCGATCAGGGGGTGCCTGGCCGTGATGCGGTAGCCGTAGGCGTCCTCCAGGGCCACCAGGTTGCGGGCGATCGTCACCGAGTCGGCGCTCAGCCTGAACACGCCCAGCGCGGCCCCGGTGTCGAGGATCGCCTGGTACATCGACACCTGCCGGTCGTAGAGAGAGGTGAGCAGCACGCCGTAGACGCGGTTGCGGCCCGCGGCCCCGCCCAGCTCGTTCAGCAGCCGCACGTCGGGGTCGAGCGGCCCGGTCGGCAGCCCCGACCTGATGGTGACCACCAGCTTCTCGACGGGGTCGGTGAGCGTGGCGAGCTGGCGCAGCCGCTGCTCGTAGAAACGTTCCATGCCCGCGTGCTGCGCCTCGACGAGCAGCTCGCTGAGGTCGGGGTAGTGGTAGAGGACGGCGCCCGAGGTCAGGCCCGCCTCCTCGGCGACGTGCGAGAGCTGTACACCGTCGATGCCATGGCGGATGATGGCCCTGCGTGCGGCCTCGATCAGGTCGAGCCGCCGATCGTCGCGGCTTTTGCGCTGAGCCACCCTCACCACCTTCACTCGTTCGGCTGCTGTTCAGTTAGCCGTGACCATAGTGCCCTTAAGTTGACCTTCCCGCTAGATCAGTTTTTGAATTCCTCTTCAAATTGACGAGTTCCCCCGGAGTCGCCATGTCTCTCACGTTCCTGTTCATGCCGGAAAGCGCCTACGGTCCCACCAACAACTCCATCGGCATCGGTGACATCCTGCGCCGCCGCGGCCACCGCGTCGTCTTCGCGGCCGAGGCGTCCTGGAAGGGCAAGCTCGAAGCGCTCGGCTTCGAGGAGGACCTGGTCGACCTGGCCCCGCCGGCCGAGGAGGAGCAGGAGCAGGACCCCGGCCAGTTCTGGAAGGACTTCATCCGCGAGACCGCGCCGGAGTACCGCAAGTCCACCCTGGAGCAGCAGGAGACCGTCACCAAGCCCATCTGGGAGAGCTTGATCGACGGAGTCAAGTACTGCGAGCCGCAGCTCAAGGCCATCATCGAGCGCGTGAACCCCGACGTGATCATCGAGGACAACGTGATCACCTTCCCGGCGCTGCTCACCGCGGGCAAGAAGTTCGTCCGCATCGTCTCCTGCCAGCCGCTGGAGATGCGCGGCGAGAACATCCCGCCGGTCTTCTCCGGCCTGCCCGCCGACGACCGCTCCGAGTGGGACGCCTTCCGCGCCGAGTACGACCGCACCCACCGCGAGCTCTGGTCCGCCTTCAACGCGTGGTGCGTCGAGCAGGGCACCGAGCCGCTGCCCGACCTCGACTTCATCCACGAGGGCGACCTGAACCTCTACGTCTACCCGGAGATCCTCGACTACACCGACCGGCGCCCCCTGGGCCCGACCTGGCACCGCCTCGACTCCTCCGTGCGCGAGACCGACGAGGACTTCACGCTGCCCTTCGAGCGCAACGGCGAGGCCCTGATCTACTTCTCGCTCGGCTCGCTCGGCTCCTCCGACGTGGAGCTGATGCAGCGGGTGATCGACGTGCTGGCCACGACCCCGCACCAGTACATCGTCTCCAAGGGCCCGCTGCACGAGGAGATCAAGCTGGCCGACAACATGTGGGGCGCGGAGTTCCTTCCGCAGACTAAGATCATCCCATTGTGTGACTTGGTCATCACCCATGGCGGCAACAACACGACCACCGAGGCGCTGCACTTCGGCAAGCCGATGATCCTGCTGCCGCTGTTCTGGGACCAGTACGACAACGCCCAGAGGGTCGATGAACTCGGCTATGGTGTCAGGCTCTCGACCTACACCTTCACCGACGAGGAGCTGAAGGGGGCGGTCGCGAAGCTGCTCGGCGACACCGAGCTGCGGGCGCGGCTGGCCGCCGCGGGCGAGGAGATCCGGCGCCGCGACGGCCTGCGCAAGGCCGCCGACCTGATCGAGCAGCTCGGCCAGTAGTCACGCAGTCCTGAGCACGACCCTGAGAGATGAAGTCTTCCTGATGCGCGAACTGATCAACCCCGCCACCGGCCTCCCGTGTGCCGAAATTCCGGATACGCCGGTGGAGGGTGTGGCGTCGGCCGTACGGGCCGCCCGCGCCGCGTTCGAGGAGTGGTCGCAGACCACGCCCGCCGAGCGCCAGCGGCTGCTGCTGCGCGTGGCCGACCTGGTGGAGGCCGACGCCGAGGAGCTGACCAGGCTCGAAGTGGAGGAGACCGGCAAGCCGGCCGCGGTGTTCAGGGACGGCGAGCTGCCGTTCGCCGTGGACAACCTGCGCTTCTTCGCCGGGGCGGCCCGCTCGCTGGAGGGCACCGGCGCCGGGGTGTTCAGCCCCGGCTATACCTCGGTCCTGCAGCGCCGCCCCGTCGGGGTGGTGGGGTCGATCGCGCCGTGGAACTTCCCGTTCGTCATGGCCGTCTGGAAGGTCGGCCCGGCCGTCGCCGCGGGCAACGCCGTGGTGATCAAGCCGGCGCCGCAGACGCCGCGCACGACGCTGCGCCTGGCCGAGCTGTTCACCAAGGCGGGCGCGCCCGACCACCTCGTCCAGGCGATCACCGGTGACGCCGAGGCCGGCCAGGCGCTGGTCACCGATCCCGGCGTGGACATGGTCAGCGTCACCGGCTCGACGGAGACCGGCCGCGCCGTGATGAGCGGCGCGGCGGCCACGCTCAAGCGGGTCCACCTGGAGCTCGGCGGCAAAGCGCCGGCGCTGGTGTTCGAGGACGCGGACCTGGCGGAGATGGCCAGGGGCGTGGCCATGGGGGCGACGTACAACACCGGGCAGGACTGCACGGCGGCCACCCGCGTCTACGTCGCCCGGCAGATCTACGGCGAAGCCGTGGAGGCGCTTCGGGCAACTCTTGCCGAAATCTCGGTCGGCGACCCCTGGGACCCGGCCACCGACATCGGCCCGCTGATCTCCGCGGCGCACCGGGAGCGGGTGCACGGGTTCGTGCAGCGGGCCGGTGGGCGGGTGCTGCACGGCGGCTCCCCAATTGGGGGCCCCGGGTTTTTCTACCCGCCTACCCTTGTGACCGATGTCGCACAGACCAGCGAGATCGTGCAGGGAGAGCTGTTCGGACCCGTTCTGGTAGCGCTCCCGTTCGATGGGGAGGACGAAGCGGTCCGGCTGGCCAACGACACTAGATATGGCCTGGCCTCGTCGGTGTGGTCACGTGACGTGGGGCGGGCGATGCGCGTCTCGCATCGGCTCGATGTGGGTGTGACCTGGGTCAATGATCACCTGCCCATCGCCAGCGAGGCGCCGCACGGCGGGGTGAAGGGCAGCGGGTTCGGCAAGGACATGAGCCAGGAAGCAGTGCAGGAGTATTCAGTGACGCGACACCTGATGATCAAGCACGCGGCTCCGGTAGAGCGGGACTCGTTCCGTCCGGCCTGAAAACACGTACGGCGATATGCACCCAAAGTGCCTCTTTGGGTGCGCGTGATGGGATATGTTCGGTTGGCCGATCTGGTACGGGTTGTGTTCCAATTACCCAGCCGGACAGAATCCCATGCGCCCCACGCGTGTCTGATTTTCTTCGAGCACGTACCGGCGAGAGGTTGCGAGACTCAGTGAGGACGAAAGACCCCAGGCACACGAGGTCAGGGGAGTACACAGGCGGACGGTTCCGGCTGGCCAACTGGCGTGTGCGCTCCCGGCTGGTCGCGCTGATCCTCATCCCCACGGTCGTGGGCGTGCTGCTCGCCGGCGTCCAGCTGGCCGACGCCATCGGCACCAGTGCCGAGTACCGCCGGCTCACCCAGGTGGCCGAGCTGGTGCAGCGCATCGGCGCGCTCAACCACGAGCTCGCCAAGGAGCGCACGCTCACCGCGTGGTACGTCGCCGACCGCCGCAGGGGCGGGCGCTTCGTCCAGCTCAAGACCCAGCGCCAGGCCACCGACAAGACCAAGCAGGCCGTGCTCAGCGCGGCCAACGCCATCGACGCCTCCCACTCCGCGCGCGTGCGCGAAGGTGTCGCCGACACCCGCCGCTGGCTGGAGGGCCTCGACAGCCTGCGCGACTCCATGGTCGACAACGTGCCCGCGCGGGCCTCGATCAGCACCTACAGCACGATGATCGAGATCTTCTCCGGCATCCAGGCCGACCTGGGCGACGGCGTCAACGACGACGTCCTCCAGGGCGACGTGGCCGCGCTCGGCTCGCTGCAGCGGATGAAGGAGGAGGTCTCCAAGCAGCAGATCATCCTCATCGTGACGCTGCTGCAGCCCAACCGCAGGGTCGACAGCGCCGACTGGGCCGACTTCCTCGGCTCCTGGAACGCCCAGCAGGCCGACCTGGCCTCCTTCGAGGCCGAGGCGAGCAAGGCCGACCTCGACGCCTACCACAAGAACGTCCGCGGCCTCCAGGTCGACCTCGCCGACGCCATGCGCCAGCGCGCCCTGGCCCAGGTCCGCCAGAGCAACCGCATCACCGACCTCGACGTCACCACGAACCGCGACCTCAACGACTGGTTCGAGAGCACGACGGTGACCGTCAACGCCATGCGCAAGGTCGAGGGCAACCTCGCCGGCAAGATCGTGACCACCGCCACCGACCTGAGCAACACCGAGCAGCGCGACGCCATCATCTCCGGCGCGCTCATCCTCGTCCTGCTGCTCCTCGTCCTGGTCATCACCACCCGCGTGGCCGGCTCGCTGGTCCGGCCGCTGCGCCGGCTGCGCGCCGAAGCGCTCCAGGTCGCCACCAGCCGCCTGCCCGACACCGTCCGCATCCTGCGCGAGTCCGGCGAAGGCGCCCAGGTGCCCGAAGTGCCGTCCATCGGCATCAACACCCGCGACGAGATCGGGGAAGTGGCCCGGGCCTTCGACGAGGTCCACCGCGAGGCGATCCGGCTGGCCGGCGACGAGGCCAAGCTGCGCGCCAACGTCAACTCGATGTTCGTCAACCTCTCCCGCCGCAGCCAGACGCTGGTCGAACGGCAGCTCCAGCTCATCGAAGGTCTGGAGCAGGGCGAGGAGGACGAGCAGCGGCTCGCGAACCTCTTCCGCCTCGACCACCTGGCCACCCGCATGCGCCGCAACAGCGAGAACCTCCTGGTCCTCGCCGGCCAGGAGGCCGCGCGCAAGTGGAGCGAGCCGGTGCCGCTGGTCGACATCGCCCGCGCCTCGCTGTCGGAGGTCGAGAACTACGAGCGGGTCCAGATCCAGATCCCGTCCGGCACCCTCATCGTCGGCCCCGCCGTCACCGACGCCGTCCACCTGCTCGCCGAGCTGATCGAGAACGCCATCTCCTTCTCCCCGCGCGAGAGCAAGGTCACCGTCACCAGCACCCCCGCCGAGGGCGGCGTCCTGGTCACGATCAACGACCTCGGCATCGGCATGAGCCAGGAGGAGCTGGCCGAGGCCAACTGGCGCCTGGCCAACCCGCCCGTCGTCGACGTGTCCGTCTCCCGGCGCATGGGCCTGTTCGTGGTCGGCCGCCTGGCCCTGCGCCACGGCATCCGCGTCCAGCTCAGCATGCGCGAGACCGGCGGCCTCAGCGCCCTGGTGTTCATGCCCGACATGCTCATCAGCAACGGGCAGGGGCTGCCGCAGCAGGGCGGCCAGTACGAAGCGTTCACCTCGTTCGACCCGAGCATGTTCCAGCAGCAGCCGCCCTCGCGCAACGGCTCGCACCCGTCGTTCGACGACATGCCCGGCCACATCGTCGACACCCAGTGGCCCGGCTCGGTGCCGGCGCCCGGCACGGGCAACTGGCCCTCGTTCGGCGAGCAGCCCGCCACCCCCGACCCGCAGCCGTCCGCGTTCGGCGACCAGCCGTCGGTGTTCGGCGACCAGCCGGCGCCCGCGTCGGGGTCCGGCTTCGGCGACTCCTTCGGTGACCGGCCGGGCTTCGGCGATCCCTTCGGCGATCAGCAGCAGCCGAAGGCCGACGAGCCGCGCTGGCCGTCGTTCGCCGAGGAGCCGCCCGCCGTCCCGCAGCAGCCCGCCGCCTTCGGCGAGCCGCGCTGGTCCTCCTTCGCCGAGGAGCCGCCCGCGCCCCCTGCGGAGCAGCCCTCGCCGTTCGCCGAGAACCGGTGGCCGTCGTTCGCCGAGCAGCCGCCGCCCATGCAGCAGGACGACGAGCCGCGCTGGCCGTCCTTCGCCACCGAGCCGCCCCCGCCGCAGCCGCAGCAGGACGACCAGCGCTGGACGTCCTTCGCCGACCCGCTGCCCCGCAGGTCCCTGTTCGACGCGGAAGAGCGGCAGCGGCCGCAGTTCGGCGACACCTACCGCTCCCCGTTCGCCGACGAGCCCAAGCCCGCCGACCAGTTCGAGCAGAACGGTCACTCCGGCTACAACCCGTTCGGCCCCGGCGAGTACTCCTCCCAGGACATGACCGGCCCGCTCCCCGTGGTGCGCAACTCGCCGCTGGAGGAACAGAGCGAGGAGTTCCTGCCGATCTTCTCGTCGGTCGGGTCCGACTGGTTCCGCCGTCCGGATCCCGAGGTCCTGCAGCAGCGCCACGAGCCCGAGGGCGAGCACGAGATCACCGCCGTGCACCCGGCGGTGCCCGGCGAGCCGCAGCAGCCACCGGCCGCGTCCGCCGCGTCCTCCGCGAGCGGCAAGCCGGCGCTCCCGCAGCGCAAGCCCGGGCAGTCGGGCGTCAGCGCCCCCTCCTGGTCGTCGCCCGCGGACTCCGGCTTCCAGGCCGCGCAGGCGGCCGCGCAGCCGCAGCAGGCCGGCACCACGCCGTCGGGCCTGCCCCGCCGGGTCCCCAAGGCGAACCTGGTGCCCGGCACGGCCAGCCTCGCCGAGCCTCAGCCCACGTCACCGGCGCCGCAGATCTCACCCGAGCGGCTGCGCAGCCGGCTCTCCAGCTTCCAGCAGGGCGTCCGGCAAGGCCGGGCGTTCACGCGCGGTGAAGAGAATCAGCAGGAGGACAAATGAGAGAAATGAGCCAGGGAGCGCGCGGCATAAGCTGGTTGATCACGGACTTCGTGAACAACGTGCCGGGCGTCGCCCACACGGTCGTGGTGTCGTCCGACGGGTTGCCGCTGGCCTATTCCGAGGGCTTCCCCAAAGACCGGGCCGACCAGCTCGCCGCGGTCGCGTCCGGCGTCATCAGCCTGACCCAGGGCGCTGCGCGGGTCTTCGAGGGCGGTATGGTGACGCAGACCGTTATCGAAATGCAGCGTGGGCTCTTGATGATCATGTCGATCAGTGATGGATCCTGCTTGGCGGTCCTGGCTGCTCCCGACTGTGACATGGGTCTGGTCGCGTACCAGATGACCTTGCTGGTCGAGCGGGCGGGTCAGGTACTGACTCCGGCCGTACGCGCTGAGCTGCAAGCGGCCCGCCCCCGATAGCGGGGCGGTGACAGGAGAAGAATGGTGTCAGGTCAGCAGGGTTGGGCTGGTGATAGCACTCCGCCGCATCCGGCGGCTCCCCGTCCGCAGAAGCCGAGTTCCCTGGTACGGCCCTATGCCGTGACCGGGGGGCGCACCGCTCCGCGGATGAAGTTCGCCATGGAGGCACTCGTGTCCTCCGTGACGTCGGAATACCAAGACATTTCCCTACTAAGTCCGGAGTATCAGGCGATCATTAACCTGACCCGGAACGTCCGGTCGGTCGCCGAGATCTCCGCCCTTTTACGCCAGCCTCTGGGTGTGGTCCGGGTGCTCATCGCCGACATGGCGTCGGAGGGCCTGATCCGCGTGCACCAGCCTGCGCTGGACGCGGGAAAGCCGGACCTCAACTTGCTCGAAAGGGTTCTCAGTGGACTTCGCAGGCTCTAGCCCCGGCCTAACCTCGACGAAGATCGTCGTGGCCGGGGGCTTCGGCGTGGGCAAGACGACGTTCGTGGGAGCGGTCTCGGAGATCCTGCCGCTCACCACCGAAGCGGTCATGACGGACGCCTCGGCGCACGTCGACGACGTCTCCCTCACCCCGAACAAGACGACCACGACCGTGGCCATGGACTTCGGCCGGGTCTCGCTCGACCGTGACCTGATCCTGTACCTGTTCGGCACCCCCGGACAGCACCGCTTCTGGTTCATGTGGGACGACCTCGTCCGCGGCGCCATCGGCGCGGTCGTCCTCGTCGACACCCGCCGCCTGGCCGACAGCTTCCCCGCCATCGACTACTTCGAAGAGGCGAAGCTGCCGTTCGTCATCGGCATCAACGGCTGGGACGGCCACTTCGCCCACGCGGAGGAGGAGATCAGGGAGGCGCTGTCGATCGGCGACCACATCCCGATCGTCCGCCTCGACGCCCGCCAACGCGAATCAGTCAAGTCCACCCTGATCACGCTGGTGGAACACGCCTTGACCCGCCACATGCACACCCCGGTCTAGGCCGTCCCCGCGGGTGCCGCCTCCCACACAGGCGGCACCCACCCGTTGCCCGATGGGGCGGTTGCCGGTGAATGCCCGCTCCGATCGGACCTCGCTCCGCTCGGGCGCCTTGCCTGGCGCCTTGCGGCGCAACCCCCCGCGCCTGACGGCGCCATCGTGACCACCCTTTGCCCGTGTAGGTGGTCGGCCGTCTTCTGCCCACCCTGCCGTCGAGGCATTGGCAAAGTTGTCGCCCAGGGAAGCCGCATGGCTGAGACGCCGTCCTAGCAGGGACGGCCTCCCAGGGACGATCTTGCCCCGTGGGGAACAGGAATGGGCACCCCGGACGGGAGTCGGCGCTGGCCGGGATGCCGCGACTACTCAGGCTGCCGGCTGGCTGTCCAGCCCGGAGAGATAGCGGCTGTCCAGCCCGGAGAGATGGCGAGCGTGCCGGGCGGGGACGTCACTGGTACGGGATGGTGATGCCGGCCGCACGCAGGCGTGCCTCGACCAGCGCGTTCAGCCGGGCGATGGACGGCTCCTGCTCCTCCCCATGGTGATTGACCAGGCCGTACCGGGCGGCGGTGTCCGACCGGTTCCCAGGGGTGGTGGGCATCTTCAGCGCTGCCCGGTTGGACAGCAGCTTGTCCGCCAGCGCCGACGCCAGCTCCTCGATCCTCGGGTCGTCGGGGTTCCAGGATCGTGCTTCGATGCCGCGCTTGGTCAGCTCGATGAGCTCGGAATCGTCCAGTGAATGCTCGAGCTGGGTCAGGAAGCTGTCGAAGATCGCGGGGATGAGCGCTCTGGCCAGGACCATCGCCTCGCGTTGGGTGGCCACGTAGTCGGGGCTGAAGCCGAGATCGGCCAGGCGGTCCAGGACGGCGCAGGCACGGTCGGGGAGCAGGGCGCGGTCGCCGTGGGCGAGCCGGTCGAGGGTGTCGCGGCGGGCCATCAGGTCCTCGATCTGCTCGGTGAGGCGGCGGTGGACCTCGTCCAACGTGGCGGCGAACCGCTCGGGGTCGGCGTCGAGCAGGTCGCCGATCTCCGCCAGCGGCACGCCCGCCCCCGCCAGGGTGCGGGCCTGAACCAGGCGGAGCAGGTCGGCCGAGCGGTAACGCCGGTAGCCGGAGCTGTCCCGTTCCGGCTCCTTGACCAGGCCGAGCCGGTGATAGTGCCGCACCGTCTTGATCGTGACGCCGACGAACGCCGCCGCCTGGCCGATCGTGAGCCCGTCCGCCATCGGCTCAGTGCACCTCCGGATCGTGGGTAGGCACGGTCTCGCGCACTACCGCGTTGATCAGGGCGCAGGCGGACGTGCACGGGAGCGGGCTCGGGCCGCCGCCAGCCTTCGTGCTCATCTCAGGGTGCGGGTGTCGGGCGATCACAGGGGTGAGGGTAGCGCGCATTTGTCGCTTCTCATCGCTTTTGTCGCTGCTACGAGGATGGCGCTGCTACGAGGATGGCGCTGCTACGAGGATGGCGCTGCTACGAGGATGGCGCCGCTGCGGGGATGGTGCGCCGTGCTCGTGGCCTTGAACGGCGCAGGCCAGCCGGTCATTGATGGGGGCCGGTGGGAAATTGGTGCGGGCAGTGGCGGTAATTGGCGCGGCCGGCTGGTGGGGAGGGCCCGTGCTGGCTGGTCGGTCTGCTCGCCCGGGCCGTCCTCAGTGTCAGCCGGTGGGGAGGGCCCGTAGCAGGTGGTCGGCCAGCTCGCCTGGTCGGGACAACATCGCCATGTGTCCTCCGGGCATCTCGTCGGGGATGAGGCCGAGGCGTTCCTTCGCGTGTTGCCGTACGAACTCGGGTGTGAAGAGGCGGTCGTCGCGGCAGAGCAGGTACCTGGTGGGGACGTCCGGCCAGGCGGTCAGGGGCCAGGGCTCGGAACAGGCCAGGTCCATGTCCAGGTCCGTCCTGAGTGCGCGGTCATGGGTCAGCACCCGGTCGGCCAGATCGCGGGGGACGTCGTGGAAGTAGAGCTCGTACTCGTCCTCGATGCCGGGCGAGTGCCAGCCGCTCTGCTCCCACCAGGCCGCCGGTGTCTCGCCCGGGGTTGGGATCATGGCGGTGAGGAGGACGAGCGCCGAGACGTTGGTGCGGGCGCAGACGAGCGGGCCGACGAAGCCGCTCCAGGAATGGGCGACCACCACCAGCGGGCCGCGCCCGCCGGCTGCCTGGACGACCGCGTCGGCATAGTCCCAGAGAGTGGCCTTGGGATCGGACATGGGCAGATCCATCGCGACCGTGTCATGCCCGCGCTCGCGCAGCTCCTTCTCGACAAGGTGCCAGTCGAAGGCGCTTGCGCCGCCGCCGTGGATGAGGGCGAAGGTTGTCATGATGATGGAGACTGCCGGCGGCGCGCTAACTCATCGGAGCTCGGCCCGTGCGATTTCGAGTGCGGTCCATTCGTTGAGCGAGAGCTGGTAGGCGTTGGACAGCTTCTTCAGGGTGTCGGCGCTCGGGGCGGCGCGGGCCTGCTCGAAATCGTTGATGGTCGATTCGGCGATTCCCGTGCGCGCACTCACCTCGCTTTGTGACAGGCCGATATTCGTACGGGCCTGCCGGAGCTTGCCGGCCAGAACTCCTTCGGGGCCGGGCGGGAGGGCGGCCGGCGCGGCGGTTTGGGAATGCGCCGGCTTTTCCGTCTCGGAGGCGACCGGGGTGGAAGGGCCCAGCGCCTGGACGCCGACGAACACGAGCCCCAAGAAGACCAGCACGCCCGGCACGATCAGGAACAGGCTGGACGAGGTGGAGGACGGGCCGGGGGCGCGGCGCTCGTGGGATCTGACTCGGGTGACCTTGCCGCTCTTGAGGCGCCGCTCATGCGCCCTGACGCGAACCATAGGACGAGATTAAGTTGCGGCTCTGACGCATTATCCGAGGAATTCGCGTGGAGTAAGCCAATTCGAGCTCCGGCGAGACGTTTACCTTGCCGAACGGCAATCAGGGGGAGCCCGGTCTCGTCTCGAAGGCGCGAACGCGTGAAGGCGTGAAGGCGTGAAGGCACGAACGCGTGAAGGCACGAAGGCGCGAAGGCGTGAACACGAAGTCACGAAGTATTTCGGCAGGCGGCTTCGGCGGCGCCGAACAATTCCGTGACCCTCGGCTCCACCGCCGCCTGCACCTGCTCGGCCGGTTCGCCGGAGAGGAGGCGGCGGCGGATCTCCGTGTCCAGGACGCGATCGACCGCCGAGGCGAAGGCGGCCATGAGGTTCGGGCGCAGCCCTTCGCCCAGCGGCGGCGGTTCCTCGGTCAGGGCGGCGGCGAGCAGGTGCTCGCGTTCCTGGCGCAGCTCCAGCTCCCTGCCCCGCAGGGCGGGGCTGGCGTCCAGGGTGCGCTGGTACTCGACACCGTGCCCGAGCAGGCCGGCCACGTGGTAGTCGGCGAGCAGCCGCAGGTAGCCGTGGGCCAGGGCCTGCGCGACCGATTCCGTCTCGCGGCGGCGGGTTCGGACGGCCGTGCTCGGCAGCGACACGTAGGCGTCGCGTTCCTGGAAGAACAGGTCTTCCTTGGTCGGGAAGTGGTTGAAGACGGTCTGGACGGCGACGTCGGCCTCGCGAGCGACGTCGGCGACCGTGACGGCGTCGAAGCCGCGGTCGAGGAAGAGCCGCATCGCCGCTTCGCCGATGGACTGCCGCGTCTGCTGCTTCTTGCGGTCGCGCCGGGTCGGGGGCGAGGTCTGGTGCATGGTCCCAGCGTAGGGGGTGGGGGTTGGTCGCTACATCGTTGTAAATGTTCTATCAATGTAGTGACTATAGTGATGTAGCCACTACATTTGAAGGGGATGCGCATGACACGGCACTGGACGCTGCCCAGGGTTCTGATCGCGCTCATGGCGGTCGAGACCGCCCTGGGCGCCCTGCTGTTCGACCTGGTCCTGTACGACACCGCGCACGAGCACCTGTTCAATCCGGCCTGGCCGCCGCACGCGAAGTTCCACGACGCGCAGTACATCGTCACGTCGCTGGCGTTCGGCGGACTCGCCCTCGCCTTGCTGGCCGGGCGGCGCGGGGACACGCACTCCCGGCTGCTGTGGGCGGCGGGGATCGTGGCGGTGCCGTGGGCGAGCATGTTCCCCGCGCTGCTGTTCCCCGGCACCGCCACCTACGACCCGGAGTTCAGGGACGAGACGCAGTTCGTCCTCGGCCTGCACGGACAGATGTTCATGGCCCTGGTCACGCTCGTCGTCCTGGCGGTCGCGGTGTTCCTCGCGTCGGCGGCGCGGCGGGGGCGGGTGAGCGTGTGAGGCTGTTCGTGCTCGGGGCGAGCGGGGGCACGGGGGCACAGCTCGTCGCGCAGGCGCTCGACGCCGGGCACCACGTGACCGCCCTGGTCCGCGACCCCGCCGCCATCCCTGGGCGCGACCGCCTGACGGTCGTGCATGGGGACGTGCTGGAGCCCCAAGGCGGCTGGGGGCGGGAGGTGGCGGGGCACGATGCCGTGCTGTCGTGCCTGGGGAGCGCGCACCGGCGGCCCACCACGGTCTACTCGCAGGGCATGATCGGGGTCATCGCGGCCATGCGGGACGGTGAGGTGCGCCGGTTGGCCTGCGTCACGTCGGCCGCCCTCGCGCTGTCCCCCTCGGCGCCGCTGTGGCGCCGGTTGCTGATCGGAGGGGCGGTGCGGCCGCTCTACAGGCACATGTACGCCGACATGACCCGGATGGAGGGCATCGTCAGAGACAGCGGCCTCGACTGGACCATCGTCCGGCCGCCGAGGCTGACCGACGGGGCGCTCACGGGGACCTACCGGATATCCGCCGACGGGCCCCTGCCACGCGCCCGCGCGTTGTCGCGGGCCGACCTCGCGCATTACCTGCTCGGTCACCTGGAGGATCGGGCGACGTGGAGGGCCATCGTCGAGCTCGGCGGCCGGTGACCGGTCACCCGTGCCGGCGACCCATCGGGTCAGCGATCGACCATCCGTGCCGGCGACCTGACAGGTCAGCGACCGGTCACCCGTGCCGGCGCCCCACCGGGTGGGTGCAGCTAGCGGCAGACCGTCCCCGCTGGGGGCAGGGTGCCCGAGGTCAGGTAGTCGTCGATGCGGGACGTGGCGCAGGACGTCCTGAGGTAGGCGCTGTGCCCGTTGCCGCCGTTCTCGTCGTTCACGAGCAGGCCGGAGCCGTCGATGTGGGACGACAGGCTGCGTGCCCACGACAGCGGGGTGGCGGGGTCGTGGGTGTTGCCGACCACGAGCACCGGCGGGACGCCGCGGACGTGCAGCGGGCGTTGCGGGTTCGTCGGCCGGACGGGCCAGCCGAGACAGCCCGCCGTCATGTCCCAGAACTCCGAGGTGCCCTTCATGTGCGGGGCGAGCCGCCTGACGCGGTCGAGCCGGGCGCGCAGGTCGCGGTAGCCGGTGACGCCGGGCGCGATGTCCAGGCACAGGATCGACCGGTACGCCGACGTGCTCGCCGCGTCGTCCAGGACCGAGGCGCGCATGGACGCCAGGATCTGCGCGTCCCCCTGCTCCGCCTGGACGAGGGCGTTGGCCAGGCCGTTGCCGTACTCGGGGAGCTGGTTGAGGAAGACGTAGGTGACGTGACGCAGCTCCTCGCCGGTCAGCGGGCGGCCGCCCTTGACGGGGATGGGCTCGCGTTCGGCTCTGAGGAGCAGGTCGTCCCACAGCCGGGCGACGTCGCGGCCGTGCAGCGCGCACGCCGGCGTTGCGGCGCACCAGCGGACGAACTGGTCGAAAGAGTCCTCGACGGCCACCGCCGCGTCGGTGACCAGCCGGTCGGAATCCATGCTGTGGTCCACCGCGCCGTCGAGGGCCATCGTGCGGACCCGGCCGGGGAACATCCGGGCGTACTCGGTGCCGAGCATGGTGCCGTACGACTTGCCCAGGAAGCTGATCTTCGACTCGCCCAGGGCGGCTCGGACGGCGTCGAAGTCGCGGGCCACACTCGTGGTGTCGATCTCGCGCAGCAGCGGGCCGGTGGCGGCGAGGCAGCTCCGGCCGACGGCCCGGTTGTGCGCGACCAGTTCCCGGTAGCCGGCCCTGGTCTCCGGGAACTGCGTCACGGACGGGTCGTGGACCGGGCGGTCACAGGTGACGGGCGCGCTCTCGCCCACCCCGCGCGGGTCGATGCCGACCACGTCGAACCGGCGCAGCAACTCGGCGCTGACCGCGTACTGGGGGTAGTCGCGCACCAGCATCGCCGCCTGGCCGCCGGGGCCGCCCGGGTTGAAGAACAGCGTGCCGATCCGATCGCCGGTGGCCTTGCGGCGCGCCACGGACAGCTTGATCGTGCGGCCGGCCGGGACGTCCCAGTCGAGCGGCACCTCCACGGAACCGCACTCGGCCTGCTGCCGCTCACCGCACGGCCGCCAGGAGATGGGCGGGGGTGTGAAGGCGGACGCGGAGGTGGGGGTGGGGGTGGGGGCGGAAGCGGAGGCGGGGGTGAGGGCGGGCGCGGAGTCAGAGGTGAGGGCGGGCGCGGAGCCGGCGGTGTAGCCGGGCGGCAACGAGGGCGTGAAGGCGGACGCCGGCGCGGGCGCGGGTGCCGGGGGCAGGGTCAGGAGGAGCGCGAGCAGTGCGTGGTTCACGGTCGACCATGCTGCTCGCGTACGACGTCACAGGGATTCGGCCGAACGGCCGATCCGGCTCGTCCGTCCGGCCGATCCAGCACCGGACGGCACGCTCAGATGCGTGACAGCAGTTCAGCCTTCTTGGCCTGGAACTCCTCTTCCGACAGCACCCCCGCGTCCCGCAGCTCGCCCAGCTTGGCGATCAGCTCGGCCACCTGGAGCCCGCGATCCACCGAAGCCTGCGGACGGCGCGAAGGGGCGGAGGCGGCGGGGGAGGGGGAGGGGATGGCGGCCAGGACGGCGGCGGCGAACGGCAGCGAGTGGTGGGTGGCCCCCCATCCGAGGCTGAAGGTGACGGAGGCGGGATCCTTGTTCGGGTCGGAGGGCATGCGCCGCCCGCGCAGTTTCAGCCGGAGCGAGCCGCTGGCCCCCTCGGGGGCGTGCCACTCGACGCCGTCGAGGTCGGTGACGCGGTAGCGCTGGTCGCCGGCCGCGTACTTGGCGGCGGAGGCTCCGGACCAGAACCAGGTGAAGGTGACGGCGTCGCCGTCGAAGGAGGCGGCGCCGTCCCAGCCCTTGAAGGCGCGCGGCACCGGGGGAGCGGCGATGAGGAAGCGGTCGGCGGGGTCGCGGCCGGTCAGGGCGGCGCGCAGCTCGTCGGCGTAGTAGTCGGCGAGCGTCTCCTTGGCGGCGGGCAGGACCAGCCGGAACGGGTCGGCGGACGCCTTGAGCTGCCCGGCCGCGGCGGTCAGCACGGGATCGGCGCCCTGACGGGGCACCACGCGCAGCACCACGGTGCGGCGCCGGCCTCGGGTGAGCGTGACGTCGGCGAGGGCCGCGTAGGGAACGACGCGTTCGCCGAGCGCGGCGACGAGCCGGGGCGCGCCGCGCTGCCCCGGGGTGATGGTCAGCGTCTCCGACCTGAAGGTCCAGGTGCCGCCGAGGCCCGCTAAGACATCCTCCATCACCCCAGCGTACGCGAGGGCACCCCAGCGTACGCGAGGGGCGTTACACGGTGGCGTGGCCGCGGACGAGGCGGCCGACCTCGGCGCGCAGGTGCACGAAGTCGGGGTGCTCGCGGGTGGAGATCTGGTCGCGGGGCGCGGGCAGGTCGACCTTCAGGTCGCCCACCACGTGCGCGGGCGCCTTCGACAGCACGACCACGCGGTCGCCGACGTAGACGCTCTCGTCGATGTCGTGGGTGATGAGCACGATCGTCATCTGGTGGTGGCCGCGCACCTTGAGGACGAGGTCCTCCAGGTCTTCCCTGGTCTGTGCGTCGACGGAGCCGAACGGCTCGTCCATGAGCATCAGCGTCGGCCGGTAGGCCAGGGCGCGCGCGATCGCGACCCGCTGCTGCATGCCGCCGGAGAGCTGGAACGGGTACTTGCGGCCCGCGCCGGCCAGGCCGACGGATTCCAGTGCCTCGGCGGCGGCCTCGCGGCGCTGCTTCTTGTCCATGTTCTTGCGGCGCAGCGGCAGCGCGACGTTGTCGGCGACCGACATCCAGGGGAACAGGGAGCGGCTGTAGTCCTGGAAGACCACGGCGAGGTTGTCCGGCGTCTGGCGGACGAGGTTGCCCTCCACCCTGACCTGCCCGCCCGTCGGCTGGATGAGGCCGGCGATGGAGCGGAGCAGCGTCGACTTCCCGCAGCCCGAGGGCCCCACGATGCAGAGCAGCTCGCCCGCGGCGACGCTCAGGTTGAGTCCTTCGATGGCGTGGTGCGCGTTGGGAGTACCGCCGCCGTACACATGGGAAAGGTTGTCTATCTCGAGCAATGGAATTCCTAGGGGGCGAGACCGCGGTCAGCACGGGCAACTCTTTGAGAGTCGGAATTGACTCTAGCGGAGCGGTAAATGCTGGACATGTCAGTCAGGTAAACCTATTCTGGCGCGATCTTACTCTCGCACGATCGGGCCTGTCATGGGAGCCACAGGCTCAAACACTCCACGACTCCCTTTCGTTCAGCGCCCGCACGTCGGCGTCGGAGATGCCGCGCTGGGCGGCCTCCATGGCGGCCAGTTCCTCGGCCGTGAGCACGTCGCTGACGTGGCGGAACCCGCCGGGTGCCCGCTCGGTGACCAGGCTGATCGTCTTCTCGATGGGCAGCGAGCGGTGCGCGAGCACCAGCGCCGACGTGGGCGGGCGCCGCTCCGCCTCGTACGCGGCCAGCGCCGCCGCCGGGTCGTCGTGCGTGGCCAGGCAGCGGGCCAGGAACCGGGCGTCGAGCACGGCCTGGGAGCCGCCGTTGGAGCCGATGGGGTACATGGGGTGGGCGGCGTCGCCGAGCAGGGTGACGCGGCCCTCGCCCCAGCGGGGGAGCGGGTCGCGGTCGACCATCGGGTATTCGAGTATCCGCTTCGTGGCGGCGAGTAATGCCGGGATGTCGACGAGCGGGTACTTCCACGATGCGAAATGCCGGGCGACATCGGCGTGGCTGCCGGTGCGCGACCAATCCGCGTCGGCGACGATGCCCGGCTCGGCCACCTTTACCTCGGCCACCCAATTGAGCAGCCGCGGATTGCGCGCCGAGATGTGATAAGTGACGAATTTCGCGGCGGAGTTCGAGCCGCCGGCCAGCACGGTGGCCCCGTCGAGCACCTGGTCGCTCTCGCCGATCCCGCGCCACATCCTGATGCCGCCCCACCGCAGCGGGTCGCCGGCCGGGTCGTGCAGCCGGGCGCGTACGGACGACTGCACGCCGTCGGCCCCGACCAGCACGTCCACCCGCTCCCGCGACACCCGCCCGTCCTGGCGGAGCGTGACGAGCACGCCGTCGCCGTCCTGCTCGAAGCCCTCGAACCGGACGCCGGTGCGCACGGGCCCGATGCGCCGCTCGACCGCCGCCAGGAGCAGCATCTGCAGCTCGCCCCGGTGCACGCTGTACTGCGGCCACCGGTAGCCGGCCGACCGCCCCCGTGGCAGCGCCATGATGATGTTGCCGTGCCGGTCGGCCACCGACATGAACGTCGTCTCCACGCCCAGCTCCGCCAGCGCGGGGCCGAGCCCGAGCTCGGACAGCTCGCGTACGGCGTGCGGCTGCACGTTGATGCCCACGCCGAGCGGCCGCAGCGTGCGGGCCGCCTCGATCACCACGCAGTCAAGACCGGCGGCGTGCAGGCTCAGCGCCGTGCTGAGACCCCCGATGCCCCCGCCCACGATCATCGTCTTCATGGTCATGCCCCCGGATGCGCTGCCGTCCCCGATGCCGTGCCAGACGCCGTTCCCGATGTCGTCCCCGTCGGGGACTCTAGTCGACGAGTTGCTGGGCGGCGTGGTGCCAGCCGAGCACGCGGCGCTCGGCGATCAGGAACAGCTCGTTGAGCAGGTAGCCCAGCATGCCGAGCAGCACGATCCCGGCCCACATGGCGGGCAGGTCGAAGGTCGCGTACGCGTCGGTGAGCTGGAAGCCGATGCCGTTGGTGGTGCCGGGCAGCAGCTCGGAGAAGACCATGACGATCAGGGACAGCGACAGGGCCAGCCGCAGCCCGGCGAACATCTTGGGCAGCGCGGAGGGCAGCACGACCCGCAGCAGCCGCTCGGCGCGCGACAGCCGGAACGCCTGGCACGTGTCCAGGTGCAGCGGCTCGACCGAGCGGGCTCCGTCGGCGGTGTTGAGCAGCACCGGCCACACGATGCTGAACATGATGAACGCGAGCTGCATCCGCAGCCCGAACCCGAACACCACCAGGAAGACGGTCACCAGCGCGGGCGGTGGGATGGCGCGCAGGAACTGCAGCACGCCGTCGAGGTAGTCGTACGCCCGCGCCGACAGCCCGACCGCGAGCCCAAGCACGACCCCGGCCAGCGCGCCCCCGGCGAACCCGAGCGCCATCCGGCCGAGGCTCGGCAGGATGTTCGCCACGGCCAGGTCGGTGAGGAAGCCCTGGCCGGCCGGGCCGGAGAACCACATGGCGTGCATGCGGGTCACGATCGTGCTGGGCGGCGGGAAGAACGCGCTGGCCGCGAGCCGGGTGGCGGCCTCCCAGAGCAGCACGAGCACGACCAGCACCAGCGTCCGGAAGACGGCGGCCCGCATGCCGCGCCCCCTCATGACCGCTCCCCGAGCCGGGCGTGGTGCCGGCGGAACGCCGGCCTCATGACCGCTCCCCGAGCCGGGCGTGGTGCCAGCGGAACGCCCGCCGCTCCACGGCCACCAGCAGCGCGTTCACCGCGACGCCGAACAGCCCCACCCAGAACACCCCGGCCAGGATGTCGGTCATGCGCGCGGGCACGGCGATGCCGGCGAAGAAGACGAACACGCCGATGCCCTCGCCGCGGCCGGCCACGATCTCCGTGCTGACGGTCAGGATGAGCGCCACGCCGGCGGCCAGCCGGAAGCCGGTGGTGATGAACGGCGCGGCCGACGGCAGCGAGACGCGCAGCAGCACCGCCAGGGGGCCGAAGCCGTAGGCGCGCAGGGACTCCTTGGCCAGGGGATCGACGCCGCGCAGGCCGTACATCGTGTTGTAGAGGATCGGCCACAGCGAGGCGTAGACGACGAGCGTGATCCGGTGCTGCAGGCCGGTGCCGATCACGAGCGCGACCAGCGGGATCAGCGCCACGGACGGGATCGGCCGCAGGAACTCCACGACGGAGCGCGTGGCCGCGTCGATGATCGGCACGCTGCCGAGCAGCAGGCCGAGCGGCACGGCGAGCAGGGCCGCGAGGCACAAGCCGATCGCCCACGCGAGCAGGCTGGTCAGGGCGTGCGCGCGGAAGGCAGGGTCGAGCAGCAGCGCGACGGCCCGGCCGACGATCTCGGAGGCGGGCGGCAGGAACTCGCGGTCGGCCAGCCCGGTCCTGCTGACCAGCTCGATCAGGGCGGCGAAGGCGAGGGCCCCGGCCGCCCGGCGGTACCAGCGGGAGGACGCCGCCGGGCGGGGACGGGGCAGGGTCTCAGTGCTCACCCGGACGTGGTGGGCGACATGAGCGACTTGACGTCGATCTGCTTCGAGAGCCACTTGGCTTCCCACATCCAGTCGGCGACCCGTTGCAGCCGGACCGGGTTGTCGCTGCTGGAGAAGTACGGGAAGGTCACGGTGGCCGCGGTGGCGGCGTCGATCTGGGTGAAGTTCGGCAGCACCTTGGCCACCACCTCGCGGTTGTTCTCCATGAGCTTGGCCGCGTTGTGGATGGCGCGCTGGAAGGCGGCCGCCGTCTTCGGGTTCTTGTCGTACCACTCCTGGCTGCTGACGTAGCCGGAGATGGGGAACTCCGCGGCGGGGCCGGAGGCGGGGTCGAGGATCTTGCGGGCTCCCATGGTGGAGGTGGCGGCGGTGACCATGGGCTCGCCGAGGTAGGCGGCGTCGATCTGGCCGCCCTTCCACGAGGGCATGATGTTCTGGAACGTCACCTGGACGTACTTGATGGTCGCGGGGTCGACGTTGTTGGCCTTGAGCACCTGCGTGAGCGCGAGCTCCTGGAAGTTGTGCAGGACGTTGACGTTGATCGTCTTGCCTTCCAGGTCCTTGGGCGTCTTGATGGGCGAGGTGGGCAGGGCCATGATGCTCAGCGAGTCGGGGGCTGCGCGAGAGCCCTCGGCCAGGATGCGCAGCTTCAGCGCCTGCTTGTCGTGGGCGGCGAACATCGACACGTAGTTGCCGAACATGGCGTCGATCTCGCCCTTCACCAGCATGGGGATGGCCTCGGGCGCGGCCTGGACGACCTCGGGCGTCACGTCGAGGCCCTCCTGCTTGAACAGGCCCTGGTCGATGGCGACGTAGATGGCGGCACTGTCGATGGCGGGCAGGGTCGCGACTTTGAGCTTCGTCTTCTCCAGGCCGCCGCCGGCGGAGGCGGAGGGCGGGGCGCTGGCGGCGGTTTCGGTGCCCGTGCTGCACGCCACGGCGCCGAGTGTCAAAGCGAACCCGATGATGGCGGCTCTGGCGGAACGGCCAAGCCTCATGTCAGGGACTCCCTTCAGATGGAGCCAGGGGGGGACCGGGTGGCTTCTGCTCCCGGGGGCTGTGTGCCTGACGCACAACAGGGATTGACCGTAGCACCTAATAGGTGGTCATTATCGCGAAGATAACACTTGTGGTTGCAATGTCCGATTGCCGCTATATCGTGAAAATTTGACGACCCGTAAGAAAGTTGGCGTTTGTCCGGTTTGGGAAAGGAGGTGACTGCGGGGCCGCGGTTACTGACGTGGTGTTCACACGATCTTTTCTGCGAGTCAGGATGGGGCTCGCGGAACGATCGATCCTTGCCGCATATCCGCTGGTAGAAGGCCATTTACCGATTCCGCCAGATTTTCTGGACATCTAGGGATAAACACCTCATCAAGGCACTAGTAGTGGTTGGCCATGGTCGACTCGTGTGCTCAAATGACGCTTATCTCGACGGAACGCAATTGCCCTACGTGAAACCCCGCATGTCCCCGAGAAATCCCCCCCAAGGGCGAGAGGTTGCGAAGGCAAGTGAGAACGCAGAGCGCTGAAGCTTCCGCTGACCGCGAGCCGCACGGCCATCAGAAGCGACGGCTGTCCGATCCGCCATCGAAGAGATTCGGATTGGGCAACTGGCATGTGCGATCGCGCCTCGTCGCGCTGATCGTCGTCCCGACGGCCGTCGCCGTGGGCCTGGGCGGGCTGAGCGTCGTCACCTCACTCAGTGACGCCAACACGTACCAGACCCTCAGAGAGGTCGCCGAGCTCAGCGAGCAGCTCGGGGCCGTCACCCACGAGCTGGCCTTCGAACGCGACGAGACCGCCCTCTACATCGCCCAGGGCCGGCCGAAGGACCGCGAGGCGCAGCTCAACACCACCCACAACGAGGTGAACAGCCTCATCGAGGGCGCCAAGCAGCGCGCGCTCGCCCTCACCGACACCCACGCCGAGGCCGTGCGCCCGGTGCTGCGCCGGCTCGAAGAGGTGCCGACGCTGCGCGAGACGGCCGTCAAGGGCAAGATCCAGCCGCTGCCGATGATCGAGAAGTACTCGCAGATCATCGCGCGGCTGCTGCAGTTCCACGACCAGGTCGGCCAGGTCGCGGTGGACGACCAGGTGGCCGACAGCGCCAGCGCCATGTCCGCCATCTCGCGGGCCAAGGAGCAGGCGTCCAAGCAGCGCGGCATCCTGGCCAGCGCGCTGGACAAGAAGGGCTTCGACAGCGGCGAGCTCGACGCGCTCACCGACGCCAAGTCGCGCGAGGAGAGCGAGGAGACGCTGTTCGGCGTCCTCGCCAATCTCGACCAGCTCGAGCTCTACCGCAACACCGTCGTGGGCCGCGACGTCGACCAGACCGACCTGTTCCGGCTGCGGGCCATGGCGCAGGCGTCCGAGGGCAAGGAGCTGAGCATCGGCCTGCGCCCCGACCGGGACGTGGCCACCTGGTTCGAGGTCAGCACCGGCAAGATCGACGCGTTGCGGACCGTGGAGAAGGAGCTGTCCTCCTCCGTCATCCTGCGCGCCCGAGCGCTGGAGGAGGGGGCCAACCGCTCGGCGCTGATCTCCGGCGTCCTCATCCTGCTCCTGCTGATCGTGGTGCTCGCGATCATCTCGCTCATCGCCCGCTCGCTCATCAGGCCGCTGCGCCGGCTGCGCCGCGAGGCGCTGGACATCGCCGGGCAGCGCCTGCCGGAGACCGTCCGGCAGCTGCGCGAGAGCGGTGACGGCAGCGTCGGCCCCGTGGTGCCGATAGGCGTGGACACTCACGACGAGATCGGCGAGGTGGCGCGGGCGTTCGACGAGGTGCACCGCGAGGCGGTCCGGCTGGCGGGTGAGGAGTCGCGGCTGCGGTCCAACGTCAACGCGATGTTCGTGAACCTGTCGCGGCGCAGCCAGACGCTGGTGGAGCGGCAGATCACCCTGATCGACGGGCTGGAGCAGGGCGAGCAGGACGAGCAGCGGCTCGGCAACCTGTTCAAGCTCGACCACCTCGCCACCCGCATGCGGCGCAACAGCGAGAACCTGCTGGTCCTCGCCGGCCAGGACCCGCCCCGCCGGTGGAGCCAGCCCGTCAAGCTCGTCGACGTGGCCAGGGCCTCCCTGTCGGAGGTCGAGAGCTACGAGCGGGTCGTGCTCCAGGTGCCCGACGGCGTGTCGGTGGCCGGGCAGGCCGTCAACGACGTCATCCACCTGCTGGCCGAGCTGGTGGAGAACGCGCTGTCGTTCTCGCCGCGTGAGACCAGGGTGACGGTGTCCGGCAGCCGGATCGACGGCGGCGGCGTGATGCTGTCGATCACCGACTCCGGCATCGGCATGACCCAGGAGGAGCTGGTCCAGTCCAACGAGCGGCTGACCGAGGCGCCCAGCGTGGACGTGTCCGTCTCGCGGCGGATGGGCCTGTTCGTGGTCGCCAGGCTGGCGCACCGGCACGGCATCCGCGTCCAGCTGCGCCCGCACAGCTCCGGCGGGCTGACCGCGATGGTGCTGATCCCCGAGAACATGCTGGGCTCCGGCCTTCGCCGGGATGCCGTCCTTCTCCGGCAACCAGCCGCCGTCCTTCTCGGGCAACCAGCCACCGCCGTTCTCCGGCGACCAGCCGCCGGCCTTCGCCGGAGCGGGAGCCGGGGCAGGGGAGCCGGGCGGCGAGCCGTACGCGGGGCCGCATCCCGCCCCGCCGGCCACCGACTGGCCGCAGCCCACGTTCCAGATGGGCCCCGGGCACCCGTCGTTCCCGTCGAACCCCGAAGGCGGCGGCAACTGGGGCGGCCCCTGGCAGCCCGACTCCTGGCAGCCCGACCCCTCCGCGTGGCCGGCCGAGCCGCGCACCGGCTTCCAGAGCGGCGACATCTGGACGCCGCCACGTGGCCCCGCCCAGAACGGCGACCGGAGCCTGCCCCGGCGGCCCGTGCCCGCGCCGCCCCCAGGTGGCTGGAGCCAGGACACCAACCCGCCACAACGGCCGGGCTTCGGCTTGCAGGACTCCGAGCCCGACCCCGGCACCGACCCCATGCCGGCGGCACCGCCCGCGTCCGCCGGCGACGACTACCTGCCGATCTTCGCCGCCGTCGAGTCCGCCTGGTTCGGCCGCGACACGAACGGCGCGAGCTGGGGCTCCTCGAAAGCGGACGCGGGCTGGAGCGCGGCGGAGGCAGTGGTGGAACCGGTACGCGACGGCGCGACGGCGGCCGGGCTGCCCAAGCGGGTGCCCAAGGCCAACCTGGTGCCCGGCTCGGCGGACACCGCGGCCTCCCCGCAGGGCGTGATCCCGCTGCCGTCGGTCTCCCCGGACCGGGTGCGCAACCGGCTGTCCAGCTTCCAGCAGGGCTTCCGCGCGGCACGCGACGACATCAGCGAGGGCCGGGCGCTCCCGCCGGCGGGCCCGAAGCAGAGTGAGAGAGAGGAGGGCGCATGAACGACCTCAGCCACGCGGCACGCGGCGTCGACTGGCTGATCACGGACTTCGTCAGCACGGTCCCGGGCGTGGCGCACGCGGTGGTCGTCTCGTCCGACGGGTTGCCGCTGGCGGCGTCGGCGGGTTTTCCGGCCGATCGGGCCGATCAGCTCGCCGCGATCGCGTCGGGTCTGGTCTCCCTGACGCAGGGCGCGGCC